>CAZHWA010000080.1:0-7819 GCA_964536175.1 uncultured Terricaulis sp.
AGGGATGAGGCCCCGCCTCGACTCGCTGCTTCGCACGACAACGTTCCGGCTTGCCCTGGTGCAGGCGGGGGTGGTCCTGTCTTTTGTCGTGCTGATGCTGGTCTATGTGTATTTCGCGACCGCCGGTCAGCTGGTGCGCGACTCCGACGACCTGGCCGATCAGGAATACGCCACGCTGGAACGCGCTTATGCCGAAGGCGGAATGCGCCGGCTCAACCAGGAAGTGGTCGAACGGGCCGCGCGGCAAGGGCCGTTTCTGTATGTGCTGGCCGAGAGCAACGGCGTCGTCATCACCGGCGATTTCCAGCAGCTGCCGGCGCGGCCGGGCGAGTCGCCTGAGCGCATCTCGTTCGGGTTCGAACGCGTCGACGAAGAGGGCGAGCCGGTGCGGGGGCGCGCCAGCGGCCGCATCGGGCGCCTGCTCAACGGCCCCATCCTTTTGGTTGCGCGCGACCTTGCCGACAGCGAAGCGCTGGCGGCGCGCATCACCCGCGTCCTGCTGACGGTCGCGTTCGTCGGCGTGATCTTGTCGGTGGTCAGCGGGCTGGTCGCCGCCAGCCAGGCGGCGCGGCTCGCCGAAGGGCTCTCGCATACGGCGCGCGAAGTGATGGCCGGAGATCTTACGCGCCGGGCGCCGGTGCGCGGCGCTGGCGATGAGTTCGATGCGCTCGCCGAGTCGATGAATGCAATGCTCGACCGGTTGGAGCAGCTCATGCAGACGACGCGCACGGCTGGCGACGCCATCGCACACGATCTGCGCTCGCCGCTGACGCGCTTTCGCCAGAAGCTCGAAGCTGCGCTGGAGGCGCCGCCGGATTCGGCGAACGACCGCGAGGCTTTGCGCAAGGCGCTCGATGAGGCTGACCGGCTGCTCGACATGTTCGCCGCAGTGCTGAAACTCGCGCGTGTGGAAGCGGCGAGCAACTGGAAGTTCGAGCGCGTGGACGTGACATCGATCCTGCGTGAGCTGGTGGAGTTCTACGAGCCGGCGGCGGAGGAGCAGAACCGCACTCTCGCTGCGCATATCGATGACGGCCTCCTGGTGAAGGGCGATCACGGCCTGTTCACGCAGGCGGTGTCGAATCTGATCGAGAACGCGCTCAAATACACAAACGAAGGCGGATGCGTGGAAGTGCGGGCGGTGCGCCGGCCCGATGGGCGCATAGAGATCGACGTGCTCGACGACGGCCCCGGCGTACCGCCGGCGGAGCGCGACCGCGTGATGGAGCGCTTCGTGCGCCTTGAATCGGCGCGGTCCACGGCAGGCGTTGGGCTGGGCCTTAGTCTCGTGGCGGCGGTGGCGCGTCTGCACCGCGGCGGGCTGCACCTACGCGACGGACTCGATAACGGCGCCGGCAAAGGGCTCGGCGCGGCGTTGGTCCTGCCGGCAATGGCGGCCGTCCGATGAGCGCGGTGCGTTCGGCCATCCCCGCGCGCGCGGCGGCGCCGCAGAACTTCGCCGGCTCGCCCTGGGCTGGCGCTGCGGCAGCGGCGGTGGCGCACGCCCCTTACCTGAAGCGCTTGATCGAGCGCCGTCCGGACCTGTCGGCCAATCCAGACGCCGACTGGCCCGAACGGCTGTTGCGTGAAGCCGTCGATGAAGCGGTGTCCATTGCCGCGGCGCCGCCGCCAATGGATGACGGCATGCGCACGCTGAGACGCGCAAAGGACGCCGTGCATCTGGCCGTTGCGATCGCCGATCTTGCGCGCGCATGGCCGCTGCATCGCGTGACCGGGGCGCTGACGGAGTTCGCCGATGCGTGTCTGCGGGCGGCCGTGTCGATGGGCGCGCGCGAGCGCGCAGAGCGCGGTCAGCTCTCGCTCAGCCCCGCGCAGGACGGATGCGTTCCGGGCTTTGCCGTCATCGCCATGGGAAAGATGGGCGCCGGCGAACTCAATTATTCCAGCGACGTCGATTTTTCCGTGTTCTTCGATCCGCAGATCTTTCCCGCACAGGAGCCGCGCGTCGCCGCTGTGCGTCTGGTCGCGCCGATCGTGCGGGTCATGGAGGAGGTGACGCCGGACGGCTATCTGTTCCGCACCGACCTGCGGCTTCGCCCCGACCCGGGCGCAACGCCGGTCGCCGTTTCCGTATCGGCAGCGGAGCACTACTACCAGAGCCTCGGGCAAAACTGGGAACGCGCCGCCTTCATAAAAGCGCGGGCTGCGGCCGGGGACCTCGAGTGCGGCCGCGCGTTTCTCGCATCGTTGCAGCCCTATATCTGGCGCAAGCATCTCGATTTCGCCGCTGTCGAGGACGTTCATTCGATTAAGCGCCAGATTCTCTCGGCGCACCGCAGCGCCGAACTCGGCGTCGCAGTGTTCGATGTGAAGCTGGGCCGCGGCGGCATCCGCGACATAGAGCTGTTTGCGCAGACCCAGCAGCTGATCCTCGGCGGGCGCAATCGCAAGCTTCGCGCGTCCGGCACGCTTGCCGCGCTGGACGCGCTTGCCGAAGCCGGCGCAGTCGCGGCTGCTGCGCGCGATGCTCTGGCCAAAGCCTATGTATTCTTTCGCGAGGTCGAACACCGCATCCAGATGCTGGAGGACGCCCAAACGCATCAAGTCCCGCACGAGGTGGAAACCCGCACACGTGTGGCTGCGCTTTGCGGCTATGAAAGCCTCCGGGACTTCGACGCCGCCATCATCGAGCACCGACGCATAGTGGCGGACATCGACTATCGGTTGTTCGGACGTGGCGACAGCCTCGCCGACCCGCTCGGCAGTCTCATATTCACGGGCGTCGAGGATCACCCCGACACCCTGAGCACGATCGAGAAGCTTGGCTTCGCCAATGCCGCGTTCGTGAGTCAAACCATCCGAGGCTGGCATCACGGCCGCATTCGCGCGATGCGCTCCGAGCGCGCGCGAGAAGTGCTGACGCGGCTGACGCCGCGCCTGTTGCGCGCCTTTTCAGGCGCGGGCGAACCGGACCAGGCGTTCGCGCGCTTTGCATCGTTCTTCGCTGGGCTCAATGCCGGCGTGCAGGTACTTGCGCTGTTGGAGGCGCGGCCGGCCCTGCTCGATCTTCTGGCGCGCGTTTTGACGCTGGCGCCGAGATTGGCGGACGAGTTGGCCCGCCGGCCCGCCCTGCTCGAAGCATTAATCGAGCCGCGTTTCGCTACGCCGGTCTCGCACGACGGGGCTGGTCAGCGCCGCGCGGAACTCTTGGAGTTGCTGGGCCGCGAATCGACGTTCGAGGCGAAACTCAACGCCGCGCGGCGCTTCCATCGCGAGGACGCTTTTCGCATCGGCGTGCAATTGCTCGAAGGATCGATCGGGGCCGCCGAAGCCGGCATCGCTCATGCCGAGCTGGCGGAAGCCTGCGTGGCCGGCATGGCCGAGGCCGCTGCGAGCGAGTTGCAGCGGGCGCTCGGGCAACAGCCGGGACGGTTCTGCGTGCTGGCGCTGGGCAAGTTCGGCGGCCGTGAATTGGCGGAGGGCTCGGACCTCGACCTGATGCTGGTCTACGACGCGCCCGAGGAAGCCGGCGCCGGCGCCGGCGACTACTACGCAAAACTAACCCAGCGCCTGATCAGCGCGCTCTCGGCGCCGACGGAAGAAGGCGCGCTCTACGAGATCGACACCAAGCTGCGCCCGTCCGGCTCCAAGGGGCCCGTCGCCGTGCGGCTGTCCTCATTCGAGCGTTATTACGCCGAAGAAGCCTGGACCTGGGAATTGCAGGCATTGACGCGGCTGCGCGCAGTCGCAGGCGATGACGCACTTGGCCATCGGGCCGAAAAGATCGCGCGCACGGCGCTGGCGCGTCATCGCGATCCCGCCAAGACGCGTGCAGAGGTCGCCGATATGCGCGCCTTGATGGATCGTGAGCGGCCGAGCAAAAGCATTTGGGATCTGAAGCTGGCGCCGGGCGGCTTCGTCGACGTCGAGTTCATTGCGCAAGCCTTGCAGCTGACGGCCGGCGTGCTCACGCCAAACGTGCTCGCGCCAAACACGGGCGAAGCGTTGTCCAAGCTCTCCGGCACAGGATTAGTGGCCGCAGACGTGGGCGAACGGCTGGCCGAGGCCTGGCGGCTCTGGAGCGACCTGACTCAGGTGCTGCGGGTCTGCATTGCCGGCGAGTTCAATCCGGAAAACGCGCCAGCGCCGCTGCGCGCGCGCCTGGCGCGGCTGGCGGGCGTTGGCGATTTCTCCGCGCTGGAGGCGCGCATGCGGACGCTGCAACAGGCAGTTCGCGGCGACTTTTTGCAGATTGTCGGCGCGCCGGGCGATCCAAATAGCGCGGGGACGCGCGCTTAAGAGGACGGCGCTGAAAGCGCCTCGATTACTCGGCCGCCGTCGCCTCGGGCGCCCGGCTGCCGCCAAACGCACGCGGCAGCGTAACGGTGACGATTGTGCCGCGCCCCACCTCGCTCTGGATCGAGAGCTTGCCGCCGTGCATCTCGGTGAGGGACTTGGTCAACGCCAAGCCAAGGCCGGTGCCTGCATTGGTGCGCGTAAGTTCCTGCTCGACCTGCTCGAAAGGCCGGGCGAGACGCGGCAGATGTTCGGGAGGGATGCCGCAGCCGGTGTCGACGACGCGCAGGGTGAGTCCGCCTGCCGTTCCCCGCGCATGCACCATGATCGCGCCCTGATCGGTGAACTTGACGGCGTTCGAGAGGAGGTTGAGCAGGATCTGCTTCACTGCCCGGTGATCGGCTTCGATCTCGGGAACGTTCTCGGCGTCGACCACGACCGAGAGGCCCTTTTCTTCGGCCTTGCGCTTGGTGAGACGCACAGCCTGCTCGATGGCCACCGTCGGATCGAGCGGTTTGGGCGAAAGCGTGAGCTTGCCGGCTTCGATCTTGGCCATGTCAAGGATGTCGTTGATCAGTTCCAGCAGGTGATTGCCGCTATCGAAGATGTCGGTGGCGTACTGCTTGTATTGCTCGTTGCCGATCGGCCCGAACAATTCCTTGGCCATGATTTCCGAAAAGCCGATCACCGCATTGAGCGGAGTTCTGAGCTCGTGGCTCATATTGGCCAGGAAGGTGGACTTGGCGCGGCTCGCTTCCTCCGCCTTCTGACGCTCCTCGTGCGCCTCGCGCGCCAGCGCCTTGATGCGATATTCCTGGCTTTCCGCGCGCGCCAGCGCGTCGGACAGGCGGCGCTCGTTGCGGGCCAGTTCTTCTTCCTTGCGCTTCAATGGCGTGATGTCGACGCCGACCGTTATGATGCCGCCGTCGGCGGCGCGCCGCTCGACGACGTGCAGCCATTCGCCGTTCTGCAGTTCGATAACGCGCACGTCCGGATTCGATGGATCATGCTTCTCGCGACGAATGTTCGCCGCGGCGGCGGCGGCGATCGCCTCGTATGAGGCGCGCGGGCGCAACAGTTCCGGGCCGAGTTTAAAGGCGTCGGCAAAACTCTGATTCCAAAGCAACAGGCGCTTGCGCGGATCCCATAGGGCGAACGGGCCGGAGAAGTTCTCGATCGCTGCGCGCAACTGACGCTCAAGACGCGAGACGCGCGCCTCGGCCTCGTAGCGCTGCGTCGCATCGACAACGGTGCCGAATACGCGCGTCTCGATGCGGGCGCTTGCGTCTTCGACCGCGGCCCCGCGTATTTCGATCCATGCGATTCCGCCGCCGCGCACCACGCGGAAGCGCGCGTCGAGCAATCCGGACTGGCGCGCGCGAAGGAATTCTTCTTCAACGCCGAAACGATCCTCAGGATGAATTAACTCCAGCAGTTCGCGCAGGGTGAGCGTGTCGCGCGGGGCGTTGAGCAGCCGCGCAGCCTGCTCGGAAAGCTGGACCTCATCGGTGCCCGAGCGCCATTCGATCACCCCGACGCGCGCGCCGTCCGCGGCGATTCGGAAATGGGTTTCCACGCGCGCGGCTTCGGCTTCGGCCAGCCTCGCGCGCTGCGCGTTCTGCCGCATTAGGAGATAAAGCACGCCGATCGCAGCCAGCGGGGCGGCCGCCAACAAAGCAAAGCGCATCAAAGCGCGCAGCCACAATTGGAGATCGGTCGGCGCCGGCGCCACGGCCAAGACACGGAAATCGCCGAGCTGGGCGGAGGCCTGCGACGCCGCCCAGGCCGCGCCCTCGCTGTCGCGGATTAGCGTGCCGATGCGTGCATGCTGTGTCGCGGCGAGGATGTGCCGCTGGGTGCGGGCGCCGGCGCTTTGCAGCGCAGGCGATGCATAGAGCACGGCGCCGCCGGCGGAGGCGATAACGGCTCTGGTGCTCGGTTCGATCTCGGGCAGAAGCAAAGCCGGATCGATCACTGTAACGATCGCGCGCTCGCCCGCGCGGCGCACGATTACAGGCGCAGTCTGCAGTTCGCCCATGTTCGGCGCGCCGATCCAGAAGCTCGCCGAAGCGGCGCTCTCGATCGCCGCGCGGACCACGGCGCCGTGTTCGCTACTGGTTATCGCTTGAATATCGCCGGCGCTGCCGACGACAGCGGCGGCTGCGGCAGGTGCAGCGTTGGCCGCTGCACTGGCGATCGAGTGGGGGTCGACGCCCGAGGTTCGCGCCAGTTCAGCGGCGCTTGCGCTGGCGCCGACTGCGAGCGCCAGATTGGCGTTCACGCGCTCGGCGATGAGCCCTGTGGCCGACGCCTGCATGGCAAGCACGGTTTCGGCGGCATTATCGTGGTGCGCACGGATTTGCGCCGTGGTCGCCGCCGCAAATGCGACGACGAACAGAAACGCCAGCGCCATGAAAGGGCGGCTTGCCTTTTCGGGCGCAGCTGCGCCGTCCGTGTTATCCGACTTCGTCACCAGTTTCCCCGGCCGCCCCGAATCGCCGTTCGGAATCCTGAAGGACTCAAATCGTATAGACGAGGTAAACGCCGGTCGAGGCGCCTGTTGGCTCTACTCCCAACGGCGTCGGCAAGCGTCGCCCAAAAGCGTCACGCCATGGTGCGATCAACGACTTCGCGCGTATTTTTCGACAGGTTCGGCAAGCCAGCCAGCCGCTCCAGGGCAGCGCGAGCATGAGTTTGACGACCTTCGTCGAATCGCTTCCAGCTTTCGAGCGCTGTCAAGAGGCGCGCTGCGAGAGCCGGATTGAGCCCGTCGATGTCTTCGGCGAGCGCGGCCAGGAAGCGATAGCCGCCGCCGTCGGCGGCATGAAAGGCGCGCGGGTTTCGCAACGCGAAGGCGGCGACGAGCGAGCGCACGCGGTTGGGATTGCGAAGGTTGAAGTCGGCGTGCTTGCGCAAGCTTTCCACGCGCGCCAGCGCATCCTCGCGCGGCGAAGCGGCCTGGAATGCGAACCACTTGTCGATCACCAGCGGATTGGCGCGCCAGCGTTCGTAGAAGCGTGCGAGCGCATCGTCGAAAGCGTCGCTGCCAGATGCGCCGAGCGCTTCGATCGCGGCGGCCGCCTCGGTCATGCTTTGTGCATCGTCGTAAGCGGACAGGAGGAGATCTGTTTGCGACGGGCCCAGCGCGGCCAACAGATCGAGCGCAGCCGCCTTGAGCGCGCGCCGGCCCGCCGCCGATGCCGCAGGTGAAAACGGCGTTTCGCTCTTCGCGCGCGCGATGGGCTCAAGGCGCGGTTGCAGCGTCTCGGCAATCGTGCGGCGCAAACTTTCGCGCGCCGCAAACAAGGCTTCGGGGTCGGGCTTGGGAGCGCTAAGGATCAGTTCGTTCAAGTCGGGCAGCCGCAGGGCAAGCGCTGCGAACGCGGGGTCTTCCTGGGCGCGATCCAGTTCGCGTCCAAGCGCGGCGGCCAGATCAGACGCGGAGGCGGCGCTGTCGCCGAGCATGATGCGGCGCGCGATCGTCTGGCCGGCCTCCCAGCGCGTGAATGGATCGGGATCGTGCGCCATCTGCGCCAGGCGCTCTTCCACGCGGAGTTGATCC
>CAZHWA010000081.1:0-7656 GCA_964536175.1 uncultured Terricaulis sp.
CTCGGCGGCGAAGCTCAGAGCCGATAGACCGTCGGCGACAAAGGCCGAGCGCCACTTCGGCAAAGTCCGCGAAATTTTGATGAGCGACGACGCGGTCTACAACCTCGCGGCGCTGATCGAAAACCACGACGATCTCAACCGGCTGTCGAAGCAGAACATCTCTTCTTTCCTGCCGATCACCGAGCAAACGCGGTCCGGCATTCTCTCGACCGCGCAGAGCTACTTGAAGGTCGTGAATTCGGACTCGGCGCTGCGTTCGCTGTCGAAGTCGACCATTAGCCTCGACGCGGTGCGCCGCGGCGATCCGATGACGATCTACATCGTCATTCCGCCCGACAAACTCGAAAGCCACGGCGCGTTGCTGCGTCTGTGGGTCGGCGCGCTGATGCTGACGGTGATGGGCCGCAAGCGCCGCCCCAAACGCTCGACGCTGTTTCTGCTCGACGAATGCGCGCAACTCGGCGAGTTCGGCCCGCTGCGCCAATCCATGACATTGTTGCGCGGCTACGGCCTGCAAGTATGGCCGTTTTTCCAGGACCTGTCGCAGCTGCAGCGGCTCTATCCCAAGGACTGGCGCACCATCTTCAACAATGCCGGCGTGTTTCAACTGTTCGGCGTCGCCAATCATCTGATGGCGAAGGAAAGCTCGGACCTGATCGGCGACATCGATGCCGATATGCTGCGCAACATGGCCAAGGACCGCCAGATCATCGCGGTGTCGAACGAGAAGGCGATCGCCGCTCGCCTGCCGGACTATCTGGTCGATGCGCCGTTCCAGGGGCTCTACGACCCCAACCCGATGTTCGAGCCCGATCCGGGCCCGCGCAAGCGCACGACGCGCGCGCGCTAGAACGTCCCGCTCAGTTCGACGATGAACCAGGGCGCTTCTGCGAACTGGCGCTGGCGCTGGTCACGCGACGTGTTGATGCCGTTGCGTCCGAGCGATTGCACGCCAGGCGTCAATGGATCGCCGTCCTCGTTAAAGAAGCGCCGGTCGCGGTGGACCGTGCCGTCGAAAGCGTTGGCGGCCCACAGCCGCAATTTCATGTTGTTGGGCAGCGCCGTAGTCTCCACCCAAAAGTCAATCCATGGGCCTTCCTCGTTGGTATCGATCTCGTTGAAGCGATAAGCTTGGAATTCGCCCTGCTTGAAGATCTCCGCACCCCACGCAAAGCGCCACGAATTGATGTCCTGACGAAAGCTGATCGAGACTTCGGACTCCGCCGTATAGGAAAAGCTGCGCGGCTCGTTGGTCAACGGATCGACGACCTCGGTGTCCCAAAGGAAGCCGCGCACCGTCACGCGTCCGCCCGGAATGAACGGCGTCGGCGAGGACAGGTTGAAGTCCAGGCTCCAGGCTTCGCCGTCGCCCAGATTGCCCGGCGCATCGAAACCGGCCGCGGGAATGAAAACAACGTCCGCGACATTGCTGATGTTGTGGTGCGTGAGCGTAAGGCCCAGCGCCGCGCCGCGATAGCGCAGGTCAGCGCCGAGCTCGGTGCGCCAATCGGTTTGCGGCACGAGATCGGGATTGCCGCCGGCGATGATCGCGTCCGCCGTGGCCGCGGCGGAGACGAAATCGCCGAAATCGAGCTGGGCGACGTCGCGGTAGATTCTGAAACGCAGCTGGTTGTTGCCGGCGAAAGTCCGGGCCACCTGGAAGGACGGCTTCCAGAAGGCGAGATCGACGGTCTGGTTGGTGTCGCCGGTGAAGGTCAGCGTCGAGGTCTCCCAGGCGATGCGGGTTTCGACAGACCAAGGATCGCTCGGGCGCCATGAGTGCGAGACGAAAGCTTCGGCGCGCTCTTCCTCGACCAGAACATTGGCGTTTGCGAACGCAGGTGGCGCTTCGCTGCCCGCCAGTTCGAGCTGCTGGTCGAGCGTGTTGAACGCGCCTTCGCCGCCGAACTCGATGCGGTGGCGCGCGCCGAGCGGACGCGCCAGCGAGAAGCGAGCGATGGTCTCGCCGATGTCCTGGCGCACGTCCTGGAAGAAGTCCCCCGTTTGCGCGCCGGCGCCGTCGAGGAAGAGGTCGACCTCGTCGCTTTCGTAGCGGGCGCGATTGACGAGACCGATGAGCGAAAGCGACCAGGGGCCGATGTCGCGATCGTAGTTGATGCCGAACTCAAGGCTGGGCCGGCGCTCCTCGAAGTCCTGGATCAGCGCAGACACCGGCGCGTCCGCGGCATCGAAGAAGAAATAGTCGTTGTCGGCGTGGAAGCGCCACCAATTGAACTGGGTGTTGCCGCTCAAGCGTCCGCCGAACAGCGGAAAAGCGATGTTGCCGTTGAGATTGGCTTCGCGGTAATCGCGCGGCGAGGGGGTGTCGGCGCGTCCGGTGTAGACATCGCCAGGCTCGTTGAAGGTTTGGCGCCAGCCGGGCAGGTCGCGGTATTGGCTGAAGATCGAAGCGCCGATGCCGTATTCGAGCTGTCCCGAGCGGCCGCTGTATGAGATTTCCCCGCGGGGGGCGGCCACTTCGCGCGACGTGTATTCGAACCCGCCTTCCCACACGCCGCTGCCGGCCGTCGGCGTGCGGACGACGTTGAGCAACATGGATTGGCCCGACGCGTCGCCGGCCACGGCGGCGCCGCGCAGCACTTCCAGGCGCACGACTTGGTTGGCGGGGATGCGCGAGAGAATGCCGTCAAGCGACTGGCTCTTGGTGCTGGGACGCAGCCCGTCGACGAGGAGGTTGCCTACGGCGCCCGAAAAGCCGCGACGCTCGGCTCCCCCGTCGAGCGCAAAGCCAGGCACCTGCCGCACCATGTCGAGCGCGGTCTGCGGATTGTATTGGGCGAAGAACGCCGCTTCGTAAACGACGCGGTCGGAGGCGGGCGCCGTCGACGTCGATGTAACCGTCGCTTCGTTTTGCTGTGCGTAGGCTGCGCCTGTGAGCGCCAGCACCGACGCCATGGTGCGAACCAGCATGTCCCCTCCCGTCGCCATCGCGCGTGGCGTCACTGCCCCGCGTGCTAAGCGCAGCTGCATTTCAGGATGATTGCAGCGCTGTGACTGGATGCGTTCGGTGCTGTCTTTTTCGGGGCAAACGCCGCGGCTTGCGACGAACCGGCTTGAGCGCGCGACAGCTTGAAAACGAAAACGCCGCCGAGGCGGGGGGCCCCAGCGGCGTTCCGTACAAAAAAGGAAAGAGCGGTTAGCGCTTCTTCGCCTTCTTGGCTTTTGCCTTGCCCGCGGACTTCGCGACCTTAGCAGACTTTTTCTTCGCAGCCATTTCAACCTCCCCAGAAAGTGGGATGGTCAAAGCTTCTGCGTCGATTCTCTAAATTGTAAATGCACGGCGCGACTACATCCCGCCGATTGTCAGACCCGTGATGTACAGCGTCGGCTGCCCAACGCCGACGGGCACGCTCTGCCCGCCCTTGCCGCAGGTGCCGACGCCTTCGTCCAGTTCGAGATCGTTGCCGACCATCTTCACGCGCGTCAGCGCACTCGGACCGTCGCCGATCAGGGTCGCGCCTTTGATCGGCGATTTGATCGTTCCGTTCTCGACAAGATACGCTTCGGTGCATTGGAAGACGAACTTACCGGAGGTGATGTCGACCTGGCCGCCTCCGAAATTAACCGCGTAAACGCCGCGTTTCAGGGTGCTGAGAATCTCCGCCGGATCGTGCTCGCCGGCGGTCATGAAGGTGTTGGTCATGCGCGGCATCGGCCTGTGCGCGTAGTTTTCGCGCCGGCCGTTGCCTGTCGGCGCAACGCCCGAAAGGCGCGCGTTCATGCGGTCCTGTAGATAGCCTTTGAGGATGCCGTCCTCGATCAGCACGGTGCGCCCGGTTGGCGTGCCTTCATCGTCGATGGTCAGCGAGCCGCGCCGGTTTTCCAGCGTGCCGTCATCGACAACCGTGACGCCGGGGGCGGCGACGCGTTCGCCCACCATGCCGGCGAAGGCGGAGGTGCCTTTGCGATTAAAGTCGCCTTCGAGCCCGTGGCCGACCGCTTCGTGCAACAATACGCCGGGCCAGCCTGGCCCCAGCACGACGTCCATCTCGCCGGCGGGGGCGGGGATGGCGTCGAGATTGACCAGGGCAATGCGCAACGCCTCGTCGGCCAGCGCCTTCCACCGCTCGGGGGCGATAAAGACCTCGTACGGCTCGCGGCCGCCGGCGCCGGCTGAACCCGACTCGCGCCGGCCATCGCGCTCGACGGTGACGGAGACGTTGATGCGCACCAGCGGGCGGTTGTCGGTGAGCCTGGCCCCATCCGGCCGCAGAATAGTGAGCGCGCGCCGGGCCCCCGTGAGCGTCGCCGCGACCTGAACCACGCGCGGATCCTTGGCGCGGCAGTAGGCGTCGATCTCGGCAAGCAAGCCGGTCTTGTCGGTGAAGGACGGGGACTCGATCGGATCGAAGTCGGCGTAGAGCTGCCGGTTCACCCGGGCAGGGCTGACATCGAGCACGCCGTCGTGGCCCATCTTCACCGCGGCGGCGGCTTCGGCCGCACGCGCGACCGCGTCGGTGTCGAGGACGCTGGCATGGCCATAGCCGGCGCGTTCGCCGGCGACGACGCGCAGACCGAACCCTTGGGTCGCGTCGTAGCTGGCCGATTTCAGCCGGCCGTCGTCCCAATGAAACGCCTCGGTGCGGCTGTCTTCGACGAACAATTCGCCGTCGTCGGCGCCTTGGGTCGCGTTGGCCAGGATTTGGCCGGCGGCGTCCCAGTCCATTTCTGCGGCGGTTTCGGCAGCGGCGCGCACGCTATCGGCCATGACAACTCCTTCGGGGGCTTGGGGGTCAGCTCCCATATAGGGGACCGAGTCGGCCGTGGGCGCCCGCGCCGCCCGGGAAGATCAGGGCGAGGGCGGATCCTCGGCGTGCTGGGCGAGGCGTTCCTGGCGTTGACGCGCCAGGCGCTGCATCTCGGCATCGGCCGGGCCCCAGTCGGGGCGGATTTCCAGCGCCGTGGTGTAATCCTCCAGTGCGCCCCGGAAATCGCCCAGCGCTTCCCTGGCGGCAGCCCGGCTGTAATAGGCCTTGTGCGGCTCGTTGACCGCGAGCGAAAGCGCTTCGGTCAGAATGGCGATCGCTTGGCCGTGCTGTTCGAGCAGAACCAGCGCCACGCCCTTGTTGAGCCGGGCTTCGGCGTTGGTCTCGTCGAGTTCGAGCACGGCGTTGAAGTCGGCAAGCGCAGACTGCGGCTCGCCGCGGGCCATGTAGATGTTGCCCCGGTTCATATAGGTGACAATCAGATTGTTGCGGTTGTTGCGCTCCTCGCGCAGCGCCCGGGTGCAGCGGGCGATGGCGGCGTCCGTGCTGACGCCGGAGCGGGCAAAGTCATCGCAGGCGAGGGCGTGGGTGTTTGCGTCCAATCGCAGCACCGTCACAGGCTCGATAGGCCGCTGGGCGTGCGATACGCCGGCGTACACGCCGCCGCACACAATTATCGCCGCGCCAAGAACTGCGCCAAGAACGCGCCTTGGAAGGCCGCGTCCGCCCATGCTAGCACCCCACCCGATGGCTGATTACCGATTAGCAAGGCGCGGTCGAATGCCGCGCCGTACGACTATAGGCGCAGCGGCCAGAGCACGCCATACCGGCGGCTGACTCTCATGGAGGAGTGCGTGAAGCGAGGGGCATTGATCGCGGCGTGCGCAGGCGCGGGTGCGTTGTTGAACAACGCAGCGTACGCGGCCGTAGGCGCGCCGGCGCCGGCCGGGCTGGATTTGCAGCCGGCTGCCACGAGCATCATGCGGGAAATCCACGATTTCCACAGCTTCATCCTGGCGATCATCGTGGCCATCACGATGTTCGTGCTGGTGCTGCTGCTGTGGGTGATTGTGCGGTACAATCGGCGCGCAAACCCGACGCCGCGCAAGTTCACCCACAACATCGCCGTCGAAGTGATCTGGACCATTGTGCCGGTGCTGATCCTGGTGGCGATCGCGTGGAAATCCTTCCCGCTTATCTACAATCAGGAGCGCGTGCCCGCCGATGCGGAGCTGACGCTGAAGGTCACGGGCAACTCGTGGCGCTGGGATTTCGAGTATCCCGATCTCGGCGTTCGCCTCACGTCGAACCTGCTGGACGAAGAAACCGCTGCCGCCGAAGGGCGCCCGTATCTATTGGCGACCGACGCGCCGCTTTACGTGCCGGTGAATACGACGGTGCGCGTGCTGGTCACATCGAACGATGTCATTCACGCTTTTGCCGTGCCGGCGTTCGGCGTGAAGGAAGACGCGATCCAAGGACGGGTGAACGAGACCTGGTTCAATGTCGACCAGGAAGGCGTCTTTTACGGCCAGTGTTCGGAACTGTGCGGGGTCAACCACGCCTACATGCCGATCGAAATCCGGGCCGTGAGCCAGGCCGAGTTCGAGCAGTGGGTCGCCGCTCAGGGCGGCACGATGGCCTCCGCCGCTGCGCCGGCGGAGGGCGAGCAAGCGCCAGGGGACGCAGCGCCCGCTTCGCCAGAACCGGCCGCGCCGGCGGCGACCCCGACTCGATAAGGCCCTAGCCGACGCGGAATCGCGCCAGTTCGGCGCGCGGCGGCTGCCAGTTCGGCGCCAACTCGGCGGCGCGGCGATAGTCGTGATAGGCGGCGCGGACATTGCCGAGTTCTTCATTGGCCACGCCACGATTGTAGAAGGCGCGGGCGGGGGCCTCGGGGCGAAGTTCGAGCCCGCGGCTGATCGAAGCGATAGCGCCCTCATAGTCATTGAGGCGCAGCAGCGCCGCGCCGCGGTTGATGTGCCCCTCGGCGAGCGAGGCGTCGAGGGCGATGGCGGCGTCGAAATCTTCTTGCGCGCGCTCGAAAGCGCCGCGGTTGAAGAAGACGATGCCGCGGTTGACCAGCGTGCCGGCGCGGTCGCGGCGGCCGAGGTTTTCGGCCAGCGCCGCCGTGCATTCATCCAGGGCTTCGAGCGTGGCCAGCTCCAGTCTGGCGTTATCGGAACAGGCCGTGGCGAGCGTCCCCCCGGCGATCAGGACGTAGGCGTTCGCCGGGGCGGCCATCGCCATTGCCCCGGCGACGGCGAAAGCGAGTGAAGCAGCGCGCATGAGATCCTCCCTCGATACGACGGGCAGGCTCGCGCCGTTTCGGCAGGGGCTCAATTCACGTTTCGCTGAAAATACCGGTTTCGCGACGAACGGAGCGGGCCCGCGCGGCGGACCGTCGCCCTTGGAACGGCTCGCGGCGCCTGATAGCACTTGCCTTGACTCTTTGGACGTTTTGCCGCGCCGGACCGGTATGGGCGGCGCGCCCGGCGCGCGCCATACGGAACTGCCGACGAAACCTTGGGACGATGCAACGATGACGGCCGAAACCGCTCACGCACACGACGACCACGACCATCGCCCCAGTCTCTACGACTGGAAGCGCTGGCTCTATTCGACGAACCACAAGGACATCGGCACGATGTACCTGGTGTTCGCGATCATCGCCGGGCTGGTCGGCGGCGCGCTCTCGGGCTTCATCCGCTGGGAATTGGCCGAGCCCGGCGTGCAGGTGTTCACCGAGGGCTCATTGCTCGCCCAATACCTGAACATGGACTCGAACCACTCCTACAACGTGGCCGTGACCATGCACGGCCTGATCATGATCTTCTTCATGGTCATGCCGGCGATGATCGGCGGGTTCGGCAACTGGTTCGTGCCGCTGATGATCGGCGCGCCGGACATGGCCTTCCCGCGCATGAAC
>CAZHWA010000082.1:0-7597 GCA_964536175.1 uncultured Terricaulis sp.
GTCATAAGCATGCCGCCGTGCGCATTCCTCATGCCATTGGTGTGGTGATCCTCGACACGGAATCCCATTGTGTAGGCGCCCTCCTGCGTGCGCCGGTAGAGCGGACCGATTTGGCGCCCGAAGCCGCGCCGCCAATCGAGCGGGACATAGCCTTCAGGAATGTCGAACTGAGCGGGTGCGGCAAGATCGTCGGACATGTGCGCACCCTAGCTGGCGGCGCATAAAAGAGAAGGGCGCGGCCCCGCATGCAACCGCGCCCTCCTCAAAGTGCCCCGCCCTATTCGAACACGAGACCGCTTTCGATCTCGCGCAGATTTCAGTCTACACCGGCTCCGTCCTCTTGTGTTTCCGTCCTGTTGTGTTTGGCCCCGAATGCGTCGCGCGGCATGCCGTTGACCATGTCGCTACGGACATCGTACCGCGCTGCACGAATTGCCGGATGAAAACCGACATTGTGAAGCGCGATCATCACCTCGAGGCCGCGCTCGCGCCAATAGGCCTCGATCCTCGCCTTCAGCGCCATCGCGCCGTCGCGGGAGCAGTAATCCGATTCCCCGCGTTGCGGCGTGAATTTTTCCCAAGTATCGAGTGCGTCCCCGCCGCCGCCGCTTTCGAAAGCAAAAGGTTTCATGTTCATGGTCCTTGCTGCCCGTTTGCGAAGGTTTGGCAGCGGGACAAATGGCAAATGCGCTCTTATGTGAGTAGTGCACGTAAGTACGAGTTGAAGGCCTAGAGCGTTCGTAGCGTCGTACAGGTGAAACGTCATAGGCGCGGCGGATTATGTCGAATGGCTTATTTCATCGAAGCCTGACTTGGCGCAGCGTGCCGGGCGATTTCGGCGCCGCATTGCATGGCCACGGACGCTCCCCTCGCCCTTCTTGTTGAAGACGACGCCATCGCTGCTGAGGCGCTGCTCCTTGTCCTTCGGGATTGGGGGGCCGAAGTCATTCACGCCTCGGACGGAGAGTCGTTGCACGCCGCCATCGGACCCAGGCTCCAGGACGTTCGCTGGATCATCACGGATCTGGATCTCGGCAGGGACGAGAACGGGATCAGCCTCACCAAGCGTCTGCGCAGTGGCGCGCCGCGTACCCGGGTGCTCGTCCTTTCGGGATCGTTCAGCAGTCACGCCACAGCCGAGGCGGCGGAAGCCGGTTTTGACGTGATGCATAAGCCGGCGCGCGCTAAGTCCATCATCGAATGGCTGGAGCGTGGCTAGAGCGATCGCAATCTAAAGCGGCCGGATCGGTCCTCGGAGGCGCCGAACGCGCGAGCCGGTGTCCGAGGCGAGCGCTGGCCCTCTTGGCCTTTCTGTTGTCCCTGACCGCGCTTGCCGGCATGACGGGCTCTCATACCCTCGACGAGGCCGCCCAGGCGCGCTCTGCGCGACCAGCCTTCTATGAGCTGCAGACGTCGTCTGGCTCACGCCATGCGCTGCAGAGCGTCACCCCGCAGAGCACGTATGACAGGCAGCTCGATCCGAGTTTGCGGTCGCGAAATAGTAGCGCGAGCCATCCCAACTGGCTTGTCGCCGCCCTTGCCCTGCTCGCCATATTCATGAGCGCGCTAGCGGCCTGGGCGCTCTATCGCGCGCGCAGGATGCGGCGTTGCTTGTCGGAAAACTTGGCGGCGGAGCGCGAGCACGTAGCCGCGGCCAATTTGGCCAAGTCGCGCTTTCTGGCGGTCGCCAGTCATGACATGCGTCAACCTCTGCACGCCCTCTCCCTCTATCTCAGCGCGTTGGATCGGCGCATCGACAATCCCGAAGCCCGCGCCATCCTCGCCAAAATGGAACGCGCAACCGACGTCATGATTGCGATGTTCTCCAGCCTGCTTGAGCTTGCCCGGACACAATCCGAGGCTATCGCCGTGGAGATCGGGGAATTTGCGCTTCAAGACGTGTTCGATCGCCTCGCGGCCGAGCGCACGGCCGGAGCCCTCGACGTGACGCCTACGACACTTCGTCTGCAATCAGACCCCACGCTGCTCGAACGCGCCATGCGCCACCTAATCGATAACGCCCTTGAGCATGGCGGCGGGCGCGCACGCCTGAGCGCGCGCCCAGCGGCGGGTCGAGCCGAAATCGTCATCGCCGATGACGGACCCGGGATCGCGCCGGAGGATCAGACGCGCATATTCGACGAGTTTGTCCGGCTCAAAGGCGGCGCTGGACTGGGAATTGGGCTTTCGATCGTGCGCGACATCGCCAAGGCGCTGGACATCCCGCTCGAGGTGGACTCAGCGCCCGGGCGCGGGGCGCGCTTCATCCTTCGCGCCAAGCTTTCCGGCGACATGCCGGCTGATCGTCAGCCAGACGAGGATCGCTAGTTCGACTTCAGCTTGGCGATCGCCTCGGCGCGGGTGCGTACGCCCAAGGCGCGATAGATCGCCGCCAGATGGATCTTCACCGTACCTTCCGCGATGTCGAGAGAACGGGCGATTTCTTTGCTTGCGCGCCCTTTGAGCAGTTCGTTCAGCACCTCTTTTTGCCGCGTCGTGAGTTTCTCGCCGCTATTGGCCTGGGCCATTTGCATACGCGGCGGCTCACTCATGTCGCGTCTGCCGAGCGCCGACGGGACAAAGATCTGTCCATCCAGAACGGCGCGGATCGCCGCAGCGATCTCATTGGCGTTCATCGATTTCGGAATATAGCCGTGCACGCCCGCACTCAGTGCAGCAATGATCTCGGCGCGGCCGTCCCAGGCCGAAACTACGACTATCTTTGCGTTGGGAAAGCCGTCGCGCAGCGCCGCCAGCGCCTCCGGCCCGGACATGCGGGGCATATTCAAATCGACCAGAATGAGATCGCCGGCGCCTTCGTTGGTCAGCAGCTCAATGGCTTGGTCCAGCGTTTCTGCCTCGCGAATGTCGTCGACCGCAAAAACATCGTCCAGCAATTGCCGGAGGCCGCTGCGGAAGAGTTCATGGTCGTCTGCGATCAGGGCTTTGATCGGCATTGCCTCGTCGCTTGCGCATCCTTGTCGTCGCTCGAAGTATCGCAACACTTCGGGACGGCGGAAAGATGCGATGGATTGGACGCGCGCTCAACCCTGAAGTTGTCAGCGTGGACTATGGCGAGCCGCCAGAGCCTCCCATGGTTCCGGCTGGGCGCAACGATGCTTGCTGCGCACTTGGCTCGCGTGCACGAACTTGCCGCAGCGTGTCGATGCGCGCGCGCTCGATCCGGAAGAGTTCCAATGCACGCCCCGTCAGGTTCCGTCCATTGGCGATGCGCAGATTGATCGGATTGATCTGCTGTCCGCGCCGCAACACCTCGTAGTGCAGGTGCGGCCCGGTTGAGCGGCCGGTGCTGCCAACATAACCGATCACTTGACCCTGCCGTACGGCAACGCCCGCGCGCATGCCCCGCGCATAGCGCGACATGTGCGCGTAGGCGGTTTCGTAGCCGTTCGCATGGCGAATCCGGATGTAGTTGCCATAGCCGCCGTACGGGCCCGCGCGCACCACCGTGCCGTCGCCCGCCGCCAAGATCGGCGTACCGGTCGGCGCGGCGAAGTCGGTGCCGCGATGCATGCGCGAATAGCCGAGAATCGGATGGCGGCGCATGCCGAAACGTGAAGAAAGCCGCGCGCCGTTGATTGGCGTGCGCATGAGGAATTTGCGTGCGCTCTTGCCTTCGGCATCGTACCAGTCAGGCCGGGAATCCCCGGGCGCCAGGAATTGGTAGAAATCGCGCCGTCCGCGCCGCGTTTCCAGGCCAACGAACAAGAGCTCGCCGGTACGCACAGTGTTGCCTTCGTCGTCGTAGAAGCGTTCGAACACGAGTTCGAATTCGTCTCCCGCGCGAACGTCCCGTTGAAAGTCTACGTCGTACGAAAATGCATCGGCGAGGGCCGCAATTTCCCGGTCGGTCGCACCGTGGGCAAGTGCGCTGGCGTAGAGGCTCGTCTCCACCGGCGCGGCGATACGGGCGATCTCGAATGTTAGCGGCATCAGCACTTCGCGCGCCGCAAACCCGCCTTCGGTCGTGCGGTTCGCCGTCACCGATGCGCCAGGCTCGGACCGGAACGCAATGCCGGTGAGCTGCGCAGCCCCGCTGCGGCGTGAGAAAAACAGGTTGATCGATTGCCCCGGCCGAAGCCGGCGCGGGTCGTAAACAGCGCCGATCGAAGAGGTGGCGGCGCTCGCCTCTGCCGGGGATGCGCCCGCACGGGCAATCAGGCCAGCCAGAGTCTCGCCGCTGCCCACCCGGACCTCGCGCATTTCGTGCGCCAGGTAAGGTTCCGTAAACGCCAGGTGCTCGGCCCGCAGCGCCGCTTCCTCACGGATCGTGGCGTTTTGGGCGGCCGCTGCAACGGCCCCCGCGCCGAACAGGCCAGTATTCCAGGCGAACGCCAAACCCCCGGCCGCCGCCGCCGCCATGATGGCGAACGCGGCAAAACCTTTCCGGGCCTTCATGAGGCGGTCGGCGAAGGCTGGTCTCAAACTCACGCTCCCGTCATTCGATTCCGCGAAAAACACACAAAGGACAAGCCTTTTCGGTCCTTTGGTTATCTGACCGGAAACTCAAGTCGCGGCATTTCCTTGTGCTGGGCAGGATGCCCCCGGGGCATTCTAAACCGAGCAAGGACCGCGCCAAGCGAAGGACTATGCCACATAGGTCTAACCAGGCCGTTGCGAGTCAAGAACAACCGGCGCCGCAGCGGCCGGATGGCGACAGACCGCAGCCGGTGCGCCGATTTCTGATCGGTTGGACTACGGCGCTCGCTGCGCTGGGCGCCAGCACGGCCGCATTGGCGTTTGCGCTGTGGCTGATGCGCATCCCCATCGCCGACTTCATACTTAGCGCCGCTTTGTCCGAACGCGGGGCGGAAGCCGATTTCGAGATCGTTAATTTCGGCCTGTCGCGCATTGTGCTGGAGCGCTTCAGCATCGGGCCGCAATCGTCGCCCGATGTGGCGGTCGAACGGATCGGGGCGCGCTGGCGCTGGGCCGGGCTTGCGCCGCGGCTTCGCAGCGTGCGTATCGAGTCGCCGCACCTTCGCGTGCGATTGACACGCGAAGGCAATGTATCGCTGGGCGCGCTCAATCGGATGCGCTCTGAGCCCGGCGTGCGCCGGTTTTCGATCCCAGCGATCGAGCTTCAGATAGAAGATGGACGCGCGGTGCTCGTCGCGCCCTTCGGCAATGTCGGCGCAACCTTCGAGGGCGCCGGCGTGCTCGGTGCGGATTTCACCGCGGTGGGCCATATTCCCGAGACCTCGCATCCCGGCGACGCTTATGCCCTGCAAGACGGCGGCGCCGATCTGATTGTCGTCTCGCGCGACAACGGCATCGCCTTTCGTCTGAATGCCGACGCCGGCGAGCTGGTCTGGGCCGGTTCGCGCACAGACAACGCACAGGTGCGGATCATGGGCCGCGCTCCGATCGACTTGTCGCGCTATGATGTCGAGGCCGCTTGGCGTATCGGCGCGCTGCGCTCGGAAGATGTGTCTGCGGACGACCTGACTGGAGCGCTCGGCGCCCAGGCCGTGGCGAAAGAAACATCGCTCGATCCCGAGGCCTGGCAAGCACAGCTTCGCCTCAATGCCTCTACTCTCACGCTATTGTCCAACACGTTCGCAAGCCTGCGCCTCGATGCCGCCGCGGACGGCACGAGCGAGGCGGGCACGGCCAACTGGGCGGCGTCGGCGCAGCGTTTCGATGGGCTCTCGCTCATCTCTGAACAGCCCAACGCCAACGGAAGGCTGGCCATTCGCTTTGCCGACGGCGACATGCGTGGCGAAGCGCAGCTGGCGCTATTGCGCGCGCGCCTCAACGAGGAGGCGCAAGGCCAGATTCGCGCCGCCTTCCCGAACCTGGACGGCGCACCGGTTGGGCCGACCTTCGCCAGCGCCGAACGGGCCTTGGACACAGCTGCCGATCGCTTCAATCTCACTATCCCGCTCGCATTGACGCGCTCGGGGGATAATCTGCGCGTGTTCGTCGCTTCGCCTGCCGAAGCGCGCTCCTCGACCGGCGCAGTGCTGCGCCTGGCGCCTTTGCGCCAGGATGCGCCCGCGCTCGTCCTGCAATGGCCCGGCCCTGCGCTACACGGCGCCCTCTCGCTCGAACTGTCCGGGGGCGGCGCACCCGAGGCCTCGTTGTTGCTCGACACCGCCGATTGGATGCGAGATGCCCCGTTCGAAGCCGAGGGCACGCTGACGCTCGCAAATTGGAGCGCGGAAAATGCACGCATCGCCGCCCGCGAACTCGGCGTCAGCATCGCTGTCCAGCCCAGCGGCGCCGGGCGCATCGATCTGCGCGGCCCCGCCAGCATCACCGGTCCGCTTGGCGAAGGCGAACTCCGCGAGCTCACGCCAGACCTCGACGTCGCCATCCTTTGGAAACCCGGCTGGCGCGTCGTACCCAATCGGGGCTGCCTGCCAACCAGGCTCGGCGGACTGGATGCAGCCGGGCTGTCGTTCGGCAACGGGAGTTTTTCTCTGTGCGCACTCGACAGCGCGCTCATCGCCGCCGACGTCCAGGACAACCTCTCCGGCGGCTTCCTGGTGCGCGAGCTTGCGCTGAACGGGCATATGGCCGGCAGCGACCAACCGGCGCGCATCACCTCGGCGGGCGTCACCGGTCGCTTCGGCGGCCGCATCGGCGACATGCTGCTCGCGTTGGATGCCGACGCGCCCCGCCTGACCATCGACATGGCTGAGGACCGCACGCTCGCTGTATCGCTACAGCGCCTGACGGCCAACGCGCACATCGCAGACAGCTGGCGTATCGCCGGCGCCTTCGAAAGCGGCGCGCTGAGCGATCCTGCCCTGCCCGGCAGCGTCTCGACCATCGAGGGGACATGGACCGCCCAGCCGGAAGACGGCGGCCCAGTGATCCGCGTCGCCTCGGCGGCCGCGCTGCTCACCGCCAACCGGCCAGCTGACGAAGACGAGCGCCTCCTCTTCCATCCCATGGAGCTGTCGAACGTAAACGCCGTGCTGCGCGACGGCCGCCTCGATGCGACCGGCGACATCGTGCTGCACGCAGAAGATCGCCAGCTGGCGTCCTTCACCGCCTGGCATGAAACTGATGAGGGCGTCGGCGCAGCCGAAGTCGTGGCCTCCAGCCTTAGCTTCTCTGAGACGCTGCAGCCCTACCAGATCACAGAACGCGCGCGTGGCGTCATCGAGAATGTGCGCGGTCCCGCCTCGCTCGCCGCGAACACGGTCGGGTCGCGCGACGACATCGCCGCGCACGGTCACGTGAGTCTTGGAGGTCTTTCTTTCTCGACAACCACGCTGCCCATCGTTCAGGACGTGCGCGGCACTGTTGAGTTCGACGATCTGTTCGCACTGACGACGCCGCCTGGCCAGCAAGTCAGCGTCGGGGTGCTTAATCCGGGCATCGCGGTGTACGACGGCCGCGTGCGTTTCCAGCTGTTGCCGGACCAGCGCGTCACCATCGAAAATGCAGCCTTCCAATTCGCCGGCGGCGAACTGGCGATGCAGCCGATCACCGTAACGCTTGGCCAGAGCGAGACCCGCATCGTGCTCACGTTGCGCGACGTGGACGCTGCGAGTCTCATCGCAGCACTGAACATTCCCGATCTCGCCGCCACTGGGCGCCTCGAAGGCGCCTTCCCGCTGCG
>CAZHWA010000083.1:0-7591 GCA_964536175.1 uncultured Terricaulis sp.
CGTCTGGTACAGTTGGGGGTTCGTGAACTACTGCCTGTCGGTGGCGCTGGCGCTGCTCGCCTTTGCGCTTTGGCTCGAGATCAGACGCTGGAAGCTCGCGCCCCGATCGGCGGCTTTGTTTGGCCTGGGGTTCATCGTGTGGATCGCGCACTTGAGCGGCTGGGGCGTGCTCGGCTTGATGGTGTTTGGCTGGGAGTGGGTGGCGGCGATGGAGCAGCGGCGCTCCTCTGACGTGCGCCAATTCCTGTTGGCCCTTCGGGATGCGGTTTGGCGGTGCCTGCCCCTTGCTGCGCCTGTTCTTGCGATGCTTTTGACGCCGGATGGCGGCGGCGCCGGACTCGGCGCGCGTTTCGATTTTACCCAGAAGCTGACCGCGCCGCTCTGGTCGCTGGCGTTCACCTGGGATCGGGCCGACAAATATTGCGTGGCGCTGTTGGCGGTGTTCGCGGGGGCGGCGCTGGCGTTGCGATTGACGCGGCTGTCCGCCGGCTTGGCGCTCGCCGGGACGTTGATCATGATCGTCTTTCTACTGAGCCCGGCCGAGCTGTTCGGCGGCGGCAGCGTCGATGTGCGCCTGCTGACGCCCTTCGCACTCGTCGCGGCTACGGCTCTAACCTGGCGGCGGGACCTTCGCGCGCATTGGGCCGCCGCGGCGGTCGTAGCGATCACCCTGGGTTTGGTGGCGGTGAACGTGGGCCGGTTCGCCTACACGGCGGCGGCATTCCAGCGCTACAATGCGGAGATCGCCGCCAACCTCGCCTTGATCGAGCCGATGCCGCGGGGCGCACGTGTGCTCGGCATTGTCGTGGACGGGCTCAATGGCGGACGTCCGCCGCTCACCATGCTGCCAAGCATGTCGGTGGTGAGGCGCGATGCATACTCGAACCTGCAATGGCAGGCCGACGCCGGTCACACGTTGCGCCTGACCTATCCGCCCGATAGCGACCCGCTGGTCGGCAGCGAGAGCACCATCGTCGATCTCGACGCCGATGGCCGATCTACGGGGGCGCTTGACAGGCTGATTGCGGCCGAGCCGCTGCACCGCTTCGATTACGTTTGGATTGTCAATACCCACCGTGCGCCGGAGCCGAGCGATGGGCGTCTCCAACTCGTGGGCAGGACTGAGCGGACTGCGCTTTACCGGATCGTGGCGTCGCAACCCTAAGCGAGCCGCCTGGTTTCCAACCAGATCAAGTAGGCCAGCACGGCGGCGATCGCCAGCGGCGGCGCAAGGTGGAGTAGGCTCGGCCGCATCAGGAGCTGATAGCTCATGGTGTGACGCAGCTCGCCGGCGAGCAGGTTTGACGCGATGGCGCCGCCGCCGGCGGTCATGTCCACGGCGACAAAAGCGAAATTGACGAGAACGCTGACCGCGAGCAGCGCCAAACTGGCGCGACGTTCCCACGCGCCCAGCAATGGCCAGCCCAGTCCGAGCGCGATTGCGCTGAAGCCCAGGGCGGGAGTGAGGTATCTGGGCCCAGTCGACGCGCCGCCGTGCCAGTATTCGAAGCCAGCGTTCATCAGCAGATACCACACGGCGATCAGCAGGGTCACGAGGGCCGGGACGCGCAGCGCGTCGCGGCCCATCATTTTGGCTGCGGCCCAGCCAGCGGCGAGAACGACTGGCGCGTACCAGATAAATCCGCGTTCGGGACTGACCAAAAGCGCTGCGATGATGTCGGGCTGCGGCGCGCCGACGCCGAATAATCCGGACTGGTGGCCGGTGAACTCGACGGTGAAGGCATAGCCGGTCGTGAACGGAGAACCGAAGGCTGCAGCGTGAAAGGCCAGCACTGGCGCAAGCGCTGCAAGGGCGCCGAGTGCCGCGATGGCGAACAGGAGCACGACGCTTGCCGGCTGCCGCCAGTTGCTGACCAGCGCCAGCGCGGCGCCGATAACGACTGCCGGTACGAAGGCAGTGTACTCCACCGCAACCGCGCCGCCCAAGGCCAGACCGGCAAGAAGCGCCGTCAGAAGGACCGGTTGTTCGGCGCGGCGGGCGCGATCGAGCAGGATGAACCCGATCAGCAGCAGCGCGGCCGCTGCGGCGTGACTGAACATCGAGGTGGCCCAGCCCCAGACTGGAGTTCCTACACCGAAGACGAGCGCGCCGATGAGCGCCGCGTCCAAATCATCGGTGCGGCGCAAGACCTCTTGAAACACCAGCAGGGCTGCAAGTACGCACAACAGCCCGGAAGTTGTCAGCGCCAGCACGTACATGAACAGCGTCCAGGTGCGGCTGTAGACGTTCTCTGGCCCAACCGGGATCACCCGCGTGAAGGCGAACGCGGCCGGCGCCGCAAGGAAGCTCATCCCAGGCGCCTTGTCGCAGTAATAATGGCCTTCGTTGAACGCCTTGTCGCGGGTGAAACCGTCGTAGCCGTCGATGTCGATGCGGCCATGCTGAACCAGATTTGCCGTCATGGCCGCCCGGCAGATGGTGTTGTGACTCGCCGGATCCTGGGTGAACAGAGCGTAGGCGGCGCCAAACAGGAGAACGAGCAGCAACATGAGGCGACGCAGGGGCGCGCGCCGAGGGGCGTCGACGGTTGCGGTCAAGGCGCTGGGTTCCAGGGTTGCGCGCCGCAGTCCTCACATCCCGACCAGCCCGGCGCGAGCACGAGCACGCCGTCTACGCGGCCGAGGAAGTTGCGCGAGCGATCGAGCGTGGCGCTGGCTCTGCGCGCAACGTCGCTATTGATTACATAGAGCGTGTCGCTCGGCCACTCGCCGGTCGCGATCGCTGTTGCGATGCGTTCTTCGGCAGCGGCCTGCGCGTCCGAGTCGTTGCGCGAGAGGTAGGAAGCGTCGGTGCCCATGCCGTGGCGCTGCGCGTAATGGGCGACGTAAAGATAGAACGGATGCTGGGCCCAACGCGGCGCAAGGCGGACCGCGCTGTAGCGTTCGGCGGCTTGATCCCAGAAGCTGGACACGAACGGCTGCGGGAAGGCGCCGCGGTGGCGCAGGTACTGTGCGTCGGTGAGCCATCCGCGCGAAAGGTCGACGGCCTGAACGAGGGAGACCCCCGCCAGGACAATGAGAAGCGTCCGCAACGGCAGTTTGCGCGCGAGCACGTACACGCAGCCGAAGAAGATGAAATAATAGAACGGCCAAATGAAGCGGCCGGTGGCGCGGAACAGTTCGCCGAGCGTCTGCAAAGGGCTGGGCCACGGCGCCCAAACGTTCACGCTGCCGAACGTCACATTCGACGAAACAGCGAACACGCCCATGCCGACCAACGCCAGCGCGAGTGGCGCATACGTCCAGCTCAGCCGGTGGCTGCGGAAGAAGTTCGGCAGCGCCCAGGCGGCCAGCGCGGCCAATATCAACCCGCCGAGCCCTGCATAGGCAAAGCCTTCATAGTCGCCCGGCCAATTCGGCAAGTCGGGCATGACGTAACTCCAGCCGGGCCGGTCGAGAACGGTATCGGTCCATGGATTGGGATCGAAGGCGGACAGCACGTTCATCTTGAACCAGGCGAAGCCGCCCTGAAACTCACCGGCCGGGCCTGCCCAAACGCCCGTCACTGTCACAAGGGCGGCCAGCACGGCGCCAATCCCGATCGGCTCGAGCCAGACGGCGCGCCAGTTCACCATCAGCCGGCGCGCCACATCTGCAAGCCAAAGCGTCGCCACCATCGCCCAAAGGTAGGCGTGCACGAAGGCGGAAGCGCACACCAGGAGACCCCACCATAACCAGGGGCGGCGCGTATGCGGCGGCAGCGCGAGATAAAGCGACGCAAGCACAAGCCAGTGCGCTGTCAGCGACATGTGCGTGCAGGCGACCAGCCGGTAGGCGTAGAGCGGCGTCAGCAGGAGAACGATGGCGCCCATCAGGCGCACAGCCGGATTGTCGCTGGCGCGGGTCATCAAGAGCCAGCCGAACACGCCCTGGAGAACGAAACTGGTGAAGGTCCATAGGCCGAAGTACTGGAACGTCTCCGGCAGGATCGGCGACAGCGCTTTGAACGGAATGGCGAATAGCGGGACCGCGTCCGAGAACAGAATGCTGCCTGAGAAATCCATCCCGTAATTGGGATTGAGCGCGACCTGCGATTCCCATGGCGAATAGCGATAGAACGTCCAGCCGGTTTGCGCTGTGGCGATGTCGTCCTTGAGGTAAATCCAATCCGTGTTGGTCACGTCGAGCGGCATCGGCCCGGCGACAATGAGATACACGATCGCGCCGAGAATCCCTGCCAGGATCCAGCCGTTCATTATTAATCTGCGTGTGAAGTCGAGCATGTCCCCAGCCACAAACTCAAAACCGCGCGGACCATGCGATAGAATGGCGCGTGCGCCTAGAGAATTCGCCTCAGAATTTTGTTGGAGCCAGGCAAGGAAAATGCACCTTCAGATGCGCGAGGGGCGTGGAGCATTGCGGGCCTTGGGCTATCCTGTAGAGATGCGCCGAGGAGGCAGGCATGTCCGCCGTGGAGAGCGTTTCGGTCCAGCGCGGCGCGAAGGCCGGCAAGCGCGTTGGCGGCGCAGGCCTGCGCATGCAAGCCGGCCTGTCTCTCCTGCTGCTTTTGGCATTCTGCATAACGTTCGTGGCGCTCGCTGCAGCAGCGCGGTTTTCACCCGCCATTGCTAACCATGTTGCGCGTGAAGAGGCGCTGCAGCGTCTCGTCGACGGCATTTTTCTGTACGATGCCGGTTATATCGACGACGCCGACTACGTGCTGGTCGACCAGCTGCAACACGACAATCATGGAGGCGGCGGCGTCTATTTTATCGGCAGCTCACAGACGCGCACCGCCATCATGCCGTGGCGGCTCCCGGCTGGCGAGCGGGAGGTCGTGCATAATTACTCGATCGGCGATTTGCGGCACGGAGACCTTCGCTTCTACATTCGAACTCTCGTCGAGGAGCACGGTCTGCTCCGCGCAGGCGGAGAGAACGTCACGCTGTTCCTCGAACTCTCGCCGGCTATGGCTCGTCCGAAAGACTATGCCACGGTGTCCTATGTTAGCCATGTTTTCACGCGGCATCGGCTGTATACGTACGATGCAGAGCACGGGATTCACCGTGTAAGAATGTCACCGATCGAAAGGTTCCTGCGGCTCCAGAAGATTCATGTTCACCGCTTTCTGCGCATTCTGTTCGGCGCGCCCAGTCGTGTGAAGCTGTTCACGCCGGAGCAGCAATCGCCGGAGCCGCTGAGGCTGGGACCCGATTGGAGGCCAGCCATGATGCGCGAGGTGGGTGAGCTGGCGGCCATGCTCGACTACCTGCACGCACGCAACGTGCACGTGCGCGCAATCTTCCCGCCGAGCGGCTCATGGATCGAGGCCCTTCCCTACGAAGCGGCCTATCGGGAGGCGGTGCTGCCGGTGCTTGCAGCACGGGGCGTGCCCGTGATCGATCGCAGCGACCTTTTGCCGGACTACGAGTTCGGGGACGACTGGCACCCGACCTATACGGGCCAAGTGCGGCTTCATGAGGCGGATCGGGCGCTGGCGCTCGCGGCGCTGGAGCAGATGGGAATCTCGCCGGCGCGTTGAGTTTGGGCTCAGCGGCAGTCGGTTTGCGCCACGATGGCCGAAGCAGGGTGATCGGTGCGGTCGAGCCAGCTTGCGTCGATGGCGTTATGGACTGCCGTCGCGGCGATGAACGAGGGATAATTGTGGGCGAACGATGCCGCGATCAGCACCGCGCATAGGCCGCGGGCGACCCATTTCCGCTGCGCGCGCAAGCTCCACAGCGCGACGAAGGCGAACAACGGTGCGAAGTGAAGCGTAAACAGGAACAGTTCGCCGCCAAGCAGGGCGTGAAGCACATAGAAATAGGCGATGGCCCCGAGCACGATGACAAAGACGGCGGGGCGAATACCGCCCTTGAGCGCTGCGCGCAGGCCCAAGATCCACAAGGCGAACCAAAGCGCGAAGATCAGCAAGGTTAGCCCGGTCAAAGGCACACGCTGAAGCTGGCTGGTCATGATCAGGAGGCCCCAGCCGGGCACCTGCCTGGGCCCCTCCACGCCAATTCCGGGTGTTGGCGCGACCAGGGGCTGGCCGAAGAACTCGATCGTGTAATCGAGCAGCGAACGCTGCACCGGATCGGGGTGAAGAAAAACGCCGGCCTCATGCCAGATGTTGAGAAACCCGCCGGTGGTTGGAAACAGGTAATATTGAACGATCGTCAGCGCGGCCATCAGGGCGAACGCGTCGCGCGTATGCGTGAAAGCCTGTCCCCAGCGCAGCTTCGGCCAGTCCGACACGAAGCTCGCGGCTGCCCCGATCACCCAGCTGGTGGCGGCCATGGCGCCGGAGAGAAAGTTCTGCGCGACCCCGGTGGCGCGCGTACGCAAGCTCTCTGGAGAGGCCACCCAGGCGACGCTAACCATCGCTGTAGCCGCGCCAAAGGCGAGCCATTCGGGGAACCCAATCCAATAGATCGCCGCTGCGGTGGAATTGAGCAGCAGGATGCCAAGCAGGGCATCCAGACGCAGCAGCCCAAACCCTCGCAACGCCGCATAGGCGACGCCGGAGAAGAAGGCCGACTGGGTTGCGACATAGAGTGCGGTGAGGGTGCTGGTCGGCAAGCCAAGCGCCGTTTGCAGCACCCCGAACGGGCCGGCCACCAGCAGCGAGTACAATGGGTGCAAGACCGAGCGTTCGTGAAAAATCACCCAGCGCGAGGTGATATTGGCGACCGTCCGGGCCGGGTCGGAGTCGAACCACAGGTCAAAGCCGCGGCATAGGCGCAGGAAATCGAACTGGGAAAACTGGAAAACGGCCCAAGCACCGGCGGCGATCAGCACGCCGGCGACCACGGCAAGTTCGGCGCTGAACTGGCGCGTGTCCTGAAAGCCGAACCGGCGCGCCGCAGCAGAGAACGCTCGCCGGGCGCGACCGCGCGGTTCCGCGCGCACCTGCTCGCCTTCCGCCGTGCTCATGCTTGTCCCCAACGAGCGCCCTTTGACTGCCTGCACCACACTCGTACAAGGCTGGCAAGCGGCAAGATTAACGCTGAACCTTGTTTTCGTCCTCGGCGCGGGTTTCACACCGGTTGGGGGCAATCGGTCGTGTTCTTGCACGGCCCGCGGCATGAAACGCCATAGCGTGCTTCGCTCGGCCAGGCTGAACTTGGAGCCGCGACCCTGCGGCTCAGCCGCCTTGTGAAGAGAGAGAATTGTTCGTACTAAAGCGGCGCGGGGCAAGCGGATGAGCCAATCTATCGACAAAGCGCTCGCTGATCCGCCGTCGCGCACGGCGGGAGAGCGCGCGCACGTTGCGTCTGAGAGCGCGGCGTCAGACGCCGTCGCCACACTTCGCAATACGATCTCCCCGGATATGGACTTCACGGCGGCAGCCGCGTCGGCGCGCAAGCTCGCGAAGCTGCGCCGTGACGGCGCTCGGTCGGCTGTAGCGTCTCGCGTGGCGGTGCTGGGCAGCACCACCACTACCCAGCTCGCTTCTTTCCTAGACCTTTTTTTGTTCGGCCAGAACGTGGACGCTGAAATCTACGAGGCGCCCTACGGATTGTTGCGGCAGGAGATCCTCGATCCATCGTCCGATCTCTATCGCTTGAAGCCGGACGTCATCTTTCTCGCGGTCACCCGCCGCGACCTAAGCGCAATGCCGGCGATG
>CAZHWA010000084.1:0-7543 GCA_964536175.1 uncultured Terricaulis sp.
GAAGAGCCCGATCTACAAGATGGCGATGGCGTGGAAGGTCGCATTCCCGCTGCATCCTGAATATCGCACGCTGCCGATGGTGTGGTACGTGCCGCCGCTCTCGCCGATTCAGTCCGCGGCCGAACTGGGCGCCATCGAACACGATGGCGTCATGCCGGACGTCAAGAGCCTGCGCATTCCGGTGAAATACCTCGCCAACATGCTGACCGCCGGCGAGGAGGCCCCGATTGTGTCGGCGCTCGAGCGCATGCTGGCCATGCGGGCCTACATGCGCACCAAGAGCATCGACGGCGTGATCGATCATGCGATCGCCGAGCGCGCCGGCCTCACGGCCGCGATGATAGAAGAGATGTATCGCGTAATGGCGATCGCCAATTACGAGGATCGTTTCGTCATCCCCACATCGCACCGCGAAGGCGCCGAAGATGCTTACCACGTGCGCGGCGAGTGCGGGTTCAGTTTCGGCAATGCGGCCTCAGGCGGGCGCACCGAATATGGCCTGTTCGGCCCGACCAAGCGTCGGCCGGCGAAGAACCCGGTGGAGGCGTGAGCATGGCCAAGACCTATCGCGCCCTTGCCGTCCTGCTCTCCTATCCGACGCCTGAAACGGCGGCGCTCGTTCCGGCCTCGATGTTTGCGCTGGCGAGCGAGAACATCGTCCCGGCGCGCCTGATCGAGAGACTTGCCCCCTTGGCCGAAGACCTCACACAGGACGATCTTTACGAAGCGCAGGCCCGCTACGTCGATTTGTTCGACCGCACCCGCTCGCTCTCGCTGCAGCTCTACGAACACGTCCACGGCGAGAGCCGCGACCGCGGTCAAGCCATGGTCGAACTGCTGCAGCTCTACTCGGCGCGCGGCCTTGAACTCACGGCCAAGGAGCTGCCCGATCATCTGCCGGTGTTTCTCGAATTTCTGTCGACGCTGCCGCCGGACGAGGCGCCGGCGCTGCTCGGACAGGCGGCGCATGTGCTCGAGGCGCTGCTGGAAAGACTGAACAAGCGCCACTCGCTTTATGCGCGCGTGTTCGATGTGCTGGTGGCGCTGGTCGAGGCGGATCGCAATCCCGAGGCGCTCAAGGCGCTCTTGCAGGAGCCGGATGACGACCCCAACGACCTCGAGGCCTTGGATAAGGCCTGGGCGGAAGAACAAGTGACGTTCGGGCCGGACAACGTGGGGTGCCCCAAGACGGCCCTGCTCGGGCGAGTCAAGGAGAGCGTCGCATGAGCGTGACGCTGCGGTTGGCCGCGATCGCACTTGCCGCACTTGCGAGCGCACCCGCGGCCTACGCGCAGAGCGCGCACGTTGGCGATTGGATCGTCGATACGCGTCTGCGTTATGAAAGCGTAGAACAGGACGGACTGCGCGACGCGGAGGCGCTCACATTGCGCGCCCGGCTCGGCTATGAGACCCGCGCCTGGCGCGGCTGGCGCGCATTAGCGGAGCTGGAAGGCGTCGCCCATCTCACGGACGAGTTCAACGATACCGTGAACGGCGCGGCCGCTTATGCTGTCGTGCCCGATCCCGAAGCGTTCGAACTTAACCGGCTGCAACTGTCATGGAGCGGCGCCGAGGGGCGACGCGCCATTCTCGGTCGACAGCGCATCGTGCTGAATAACGCACGCTTTGTCGGCAATGTCGGCTTCCGCCAGAACGAACAGACCTTCGACGCGGTGCGGCTGGAGGCCAGCGCGCACGAGCGCGTCACGCTAACTTACGTGTATATCGACCGCGTACGCCGCATCTTCGGCGACGATAGCCCGCAAGGCGAGTGGGAGAGCGATTCCCACATTATGCAGGCGGACCTTGCGCTTCCTGTCGGCCGCGTGACCGCATACGCCATGCTGCTCGATTTCCAGAACGCCCCGGCGCAGTCGAACCAAACCTATGGTGCGCGCTGGAGCCATGAATGGGAGGCCGGCGCATTCCGCCCGCGTCTGACGCTGGAAGCGGCGCGCCAGAGCGATTACCGCGGCAGCACCGCTGGCTTCGACCTCGGTTATCAGCACGCGGAAGCGGCCCTGCGCCGCGATCGTCTCACTGTATCCGTCGGCGCGGAGCGCCTCGAAGGCGACGACTCGCGCGGCTTCGCCACGCCGCTGGCGACGCTGCATGCCTTCCAGGGCTGGGCGGATGTGTTTTTGGCAACGCCGCCGGATGGCGTGCGCGATGTCTATGCGAGCGTATCGTATGCCACGCAGCCATGGCCTGCGGCGCAACCGGTCACCTTCACGGTGCGCGCGCACGACTTCACGGACGACAGCGGCGGCGCCGGATTCGGCAGGGAATTCGACGCCTCGGCCCGCTTTGGCCTGACCGAACGCGTGGCGCTGGAAGCAAAGATGGCCGCGTTCGAAGGCGAGGATCCACGTTTCGCTGACCGTGCCAAGTTCTGGTTTGCTCTCGAATACAGGCTCTGAGGAACGCTCTATGGATTGGCTCAATCAAGCGCTGTTCGGCTACTACCCGTATGTCGCCCTCGCCGTGCTGGCGATCGGCTCGGTGTTGCGGTTCGACCGTGAACAGTACACTTGGCGCACGGGATCTTCGCAGTTGCTGCGCCGTAAGCAACTCGTGCTTGGTTCGGTGCTCTTCCACGTCGGCATTCTGGTGATCTTCGTCGGACACCTTGTCGGCTTGCTGACGCCGATCTGGGTCTGGGATTGGCTTGGCGTCAGTCACGGCGCCAAGCAGATGCTGGCGATCGTCGCCGGCGGCTTCGCCGGTATTATCTGTCTGGTCGGCGGATGTCTGCTGCTGCATCGGCGTCTGTTCGATGCGCGCATTCGCAGGAATTCGAGCTTCGGCGATACGTTCATCCTCGTTCTGTTGCTAGGGCAGCTGGGCCTGGGCCTTGCCACCGTCCCGATCTCGCTGGAGCATCGCAGCGGCGAGGAGATGGTGAAGTTCATGAGTTGGGCGCAAGGCATTTTCACGTTCCGCCCCGGCGCGGCCGACTACATTGCCGACGCACACTGGATCTTTAAGGCGCACATCACTCTGGGGCTGACCATCTTTCTCGTGTTTCCGTTCACGCGGCTTGTGCACATGCTCTCTGCGCCGGTCTGGTATCTCAACCGGCGCGGTTGGCAGCTTGTGCGCTCGAAGCGTCTTGCCGCGCGGAGCGCCAGATGAAACATACCCTCATCCGCACGACCTTCGAGGAGTCTGCCGAGGCCTTCTCCGGCTGCAGCCAGGGTCCGCGACCCGCCGCACGCCGCGCGGCGAATGCCCCGCCCATCTTCGTCAATGGCGTCGCCATTCCCGAGACCGCCATCGCTCAGGAAGCGCAAAACCATCACGCCGCGTCTGGACCGGAGGCGCGCGCGGCGGCGGCGCGCGCCCTTGTCATCCGCGAGCTTCTGCTCCAGCGCGCACGCGCGCTTGGATTGACGCCGGCGCCGCTGCGCGATGCAGAGGAGCGGGAAGAGACCGAGAAAGAAGCGCTGGTGCGCCAGGTGTTGGAGCTTGAGGCGCCCGCTGCCGAACCAACCGAAGCCGAGTGCCGCCGCGTATACGAGACCTCAACGGATCGGTTCACCTCGCCGGAAGTGTTCGAGGCCTCGCATATCCTGTTCGTTGTCGAAGAGCCGGACGCCGCAGCATGGACCGCGGCGCACGGCAAGGCCGTTGGCGCGATTGCCGCACTGCGCGGCGGCGCGGACTTCGCAGACCTAGCGCGGCGACAGTCCGCCTGTCCAAGCGCGTCGCAGGGCGGCGCGTTGGGCCAGCTGCAGCGCGGCGATCTTGCTGAGGCGATGGAAGCGGCGCTGCTTACACTCGAAGAAGGGGTGGTGGCGCCCGCCCCGGTGCACACGCGCCACGGCTGGCACGTGATCCGGCTCGATCGGCGTGCGCCGCCGCGCACGCTCCCATTCGACGCAGCCGAACCCGCCATTCGGGCGCGCCTGCACCAGCGCGCAAGCCTTGCAGCGTCTGCACGCTACATCGCGCGCTTGGCGACGGCCGCCCACATTGAGGGGCTGTCACTCAGCTTCGAGGCCTCGCCATGAGCCGCACCCTGCATCTGGGCGAACTTCTCGCATTAGGCGCCGCTTCGAGCGCCGAACTGCAGGCATGGCTCCGCGGCGAGGACGAAACGCTGGCCGTTCGGCTTCAGCACGAGGCGGAGCTTCGCGGTGAAACTCTGGCGCAGTTCGTGCGTGTCGCGGTCTCGGACTTCCTTGCCGAAGCGGACGAGGAGCGCTGGACCAGCCTGATCTCAAGTTTGCGCAACGCGCGCGATCCAGGCGCTGCGTGCGTGGCGCACGTCGCGGACTTTCGCGTTCGTATGGAGGCGCTCCGATGATAGCAACTCTCTCTCGCGACGACGTAGCGCGCCGGCCCACGCCACACGACCCGCTCGAGTTCATGCTCGCCGAACACCTGAATCACCGTCGCATGTGTCGCGCATTGGAGAGGCTCGCCGACGCCACCGAGTTCGACGCTATCCGCATTACAGCGCTGCTGGACTTCATTCGTTTCGATCTCACGCTGCACGTCATCGACGAGGAGGAGGATTTTTTCCCGATGTTGCGCGAGCGTTGCCTGCCCGAGGACGAGATCAATGACGTCCTTGTGCGCCTCTCGGAGGAGCACGCGGAGGATAAGAGCCTCTCGGTGCGCGTGCGCGATGTGCTGAATGCCTGCCTCATCCTGCGCAAGCCGGCGAGCGCAATCGAGGGCGGCGCCGAGTCGCTGCGGAATTTCGCCCAGCACGAGATGCGCCATCTGGCTTTGGAGAACGCCGTGGTGGTGCCGCTGGCGCGCCGGCGCTTCACTGAAGAAGATTTGCGGTGCTTGAGCTTGCGCCTACTGGCGCGCCGCAGGCGGGTGACGACGCCAGACAAATAGCGCCGGCTATGCGGCTGGGGACGACGGCTGCCCATCGATCCAAGTGCGAACCGCTTGTAGCGTATCGTCCAGCAGCACCAGAGAGGCGCGCGCGCCGGCGGCGATGTAACCCAAATCGTCGAGTTGCAGGAAACGCGCGGGATGAGCGGCTGCGCAGGCAAGCGCCTGCTGGACGCCAAGACCGAGCATCGAGACCGTATTACGGACGGCCTGAGCCATATCGAGGTTGGAGCCCGCCAGCGTGCCGTCGGGCGCGACGCACACGCCGTCGCGGACCTGGATCGTTCGACCTTGCAGATTGAAGCACTGGCTATCTCCTCCGACTGTCGGCATCGCATCCGTGACCAGCATGAATTTTTCCAGCGGCTTGCATTTGAGGGCGATACGCAAGACAGCCGAATCGACGTGCTTGCCGTCGACGATAAGACCGCACCAACTTTGCTGGTCTTCGAGCGCGGCCCCGACGACCCCAGGTTCACGCGCGGCGAGCGGCGACATCGCGTTGAAGAGATGAGTGAAGCCGCAGAGCCCTGCCTGCAGCGCTTCACGCGTTTGCGCGTAGCTGGCGTCGGTGTGACCTGCACAAACGATGACGCCAGCCTCCACAAGACGAGCGATCAGCGTCGGCGTCGTCATTTCAGGCGCCAACGTGACCAGGGTTCGACCGATTCCGAGCGAGGTGAGCAGAGCAATCGCGGCCTCGTCGAGCGTGCGGAATTTGCTGGCGTCGTGCACGCCTTTGCGGGCGCGGTTGAGGAACGGGCCCTCGATGTGGATGCCGAGCACGCCGGGAACATTCCGCTCCATGGCGCGCCGTACGGCGGCGATGGCGCTGGCGATCTTGTCGAGATCGTCGCTGATCAAGGTCGGCAGAAAGCCGGTCGTGCCAAAGCGGCGATGCGCTGCGCCGATTGCGGCGATGGCTTCGACGCTTGGGTCGTCGTTAAAAAGCACGCCGCCGCCGCCATTGACCTGCACGTCGATGAAGCCTGGCGCCAGAAGGCCGCCACCCAGGTCTTGCGTAGCCCCGCTCGTGGGGGCCGACGCGGCCGGGCAGACGCCGGCAATCCGCGCGCCTTCAACAAGAACGGCGAGATCGTCTCGCAATCCCTGCGGCGTCAGCACGCGCGCATTGGCCAAGACCTGCATCACAGCGTCTCCGTGATCTTGCTGAGATGGGGTGGCTTATCCGGATTTCGATCGCGGGCAAGCGCAACCATGTGCGCCAGGCGATAAAAGCTCTGGACCATAAGCATAGGCTGCAGCGCAACCGGCGCATCGATTGTAGGCAGGCGGATTGCGCCTGCCGCTTCGGCGCCGGCAATGAAAGCCGCCGCACCGCGTTGAGCGGCGTCTTGGGCGAATGCGGCGACGCTTTCACCCGCCGCGTCCGCTTGGGAGAAAAGCAGAATCGGAAGGTAGGGGCCCACGATCGCCATCGGCCCGTGACGCGCTTCTGCGGCACTGAACGCTTCAGCATGCAGCCCGCACGTCTCCTTGAGCTTAAGCGCGGCCTCCCCCGCCGCCGCCAGGCCGAGTCCACGCCCGATAGCGAAGAGGTTGGTCGCCGCCGTCAGGGCCGGCGCCGCCGCCGTCCAGTCCAGGTCCCAGGCCTCCTGCAGCAAGCCCGGTGAGGCGCCATGTGCGGCGATGGCGGCATGGTCTTTTGTCCATGCCGCGACAAGGCCGATCAAGGCAGACATCGAAGCGATGAAGGTCTTGGTCGCGGCCACGCTACGCTCCTCACCGGCGCAAAGCGACAAGTTTTCATGTGCGATCGCGGCAAGCGGCGACGTCTCGGCATTGACCAGCGCAAGCACAAATGCGCCGGCGCGCTTTGCCGCCTCGGCCGTTGCGAGCAGATCGGGGCTGGCCCCGGACTGCGAGATGAAGAGCGCGAGCGTGTCGCGCAGCCGCATCTGCGCGCGATAGATCGAGGCGATGGAAGGCGCCAGCGAAGCAGTGAGCACGCCGGTCCGCGTTTCGATCAGGTATTTCGCAAACGTCGCGGCATGGTCGGAGCTGCCGCGCGCGCACGTGACGACGACGCGTGGATCGAGAGCGCGGATGCGGGCGCCAATGGCGGCAAAGCGACCGCCGGCCAGCTGCGTGCGCACGGCTTCGTGCGCGGTCGCCGCCTCGGCGAACATCAGTGCGCCGGGCGAGGCGGATGTCGGCGCAGCATGCATGGTTTTTGGCCTCGTTTTCCCAATGACGGTTGAACGCGAGAGATGTTCCCAATCGGGGGTTCGCCAACAGCCTCGGATCGGATTGTGCTGCTCAGAGCTGGCTTAAGTGCGTCTCCAATTCACTCAGAAATCCGGCTTGACCTGCGATAATCCGCCGGCGCGCCTCGGAGAAGGTAAACAACTCGATCCGGTCCACCTCAGGAAAGCTCTGCATGCGCCCGGACCGTGGCGGCCACTCCATCTCGAACGTGCTGCTCTTGAAGCCGCTGAGGTCAGCCTCGCCTTCGAAGGCCCAACAGTAAACGAGCTTGCCGCTGCTCTGGCGCAACGGCGCGAGCGCCAGAAACGGCGGGTGCGACGGCAGGCCAGTCTCCTCGTGGAACTCTCGACGGGCCGCCGCTAGCAAATCTTCGCCGTCTTCCGCCAGTCCCTTGGGCGCCGACCATGCGCCTAGATCTTTCGCCGGCCAAGAAGGTCCGCCTTGGCGCTCCAACAGCACC
>CAZHWA010000085.1:0-7498 GCA_964536175.1 uncultured Terricaulis sp.
TGCCGGATGGCACGCGCGGCGTGGTGCAGGAAATCGGGCCGCGCGCGACGCGGATCCGCAACAACGATAATGTCTATCTTCTGGTGCCGAATTCGCAGCTGATCGAAAACACCATGATCAACTGGACGCTGCGCGGGCACACGCGCCGCATCCATGTGCCGTTCAAGGTGGCGTACGGCGCCGACAAGGAGAAGGTGCGCGACGCGGTGCTGGCGGCGGCGCACGACGTGTCGTTCACACTACCCGATACGCAAACGCAGAAGACCCAGGTGTGGATGACCGGCTATGGCGATTCCTGGCTCGAGTTCGCGCTTGTCGTGTGGCCGACGCTCGACGCGGTGAAACGGCCGAAGGCGATGAACGCGGCCTACACCTGGGCCATCGACGCTGCGCTGCGCGCAGCTGGCGTCGAAGTGCCGTATCCGCAGCGCGAGCTGCGCGTGCGGGGTTTCTTCGGCCGCGAGGGCAAGGAGGCGTTGCGCGCCCTGAATCTCGAGCCGGCCGAGGAAGCCCCGGCGCCGTCCGCTGCGGCTACGACCAACGATGCCGCCGCCGATCTGATGCAGCCGGAACCGCCGGTCGAGACCGATCTCGATACGGAAGCGGCGGACGAGCAAGAAAAGCGTGCGGTGTAATGCGCGCGCACGAGGCGGTGCTGGCGCGCCTGGCGCAGTCGCGTTTCCGCCGCCGCTTTGCGCTCGCCGCCAAAGAGCGGAGCTACCTGCAGGAAAAAGGCCTCGACACCGTGCTGGCGCACGCGCGCGACTTCGTCGACGCCCGGCTTGCTCCCGCGCACCCGCGCAATGACGGCAAACAGACCCCAATGCACGGTCATCCGGTGTTCGTGGCCCAGCATGCGACGGCGACGTGCTGCCGCGGCTGTCTGGCCAAGTGGCACGGCATTGCCGCAGGCGCCGATCTGAGCCCGGCGGAGCGTACGTACGTCGTCTCCGTGATCGGCGCGTGGCTGCGACAGGCTTAGCGCATGCTTCCGCTCAGGCGGCGGCGCCGGCTTTGGCGCGGGCCTGATCGATCTCCTGGGCGGCGAGGTATTTGTCGGCTTCGAGCGCGGCCATGCAGCCGAGGCCCGCGGCGGTCACGGCCTGGCGGTAGGTGCCGTCGGCGACATCCCCGGCGGCGAAGACGCCCGGCACGCTGGTCTCGGTCGTGCCCGGTTTGACGATGATGTAGCCGTTCTCCTTCATGGCCAGCTGGCCCTTGAACAGCTCGGTGGCGGGCGCGTGGCCGATGGCGACGAATACGCCATCGACCTTGCGCTGTTCGCGCTCGCCGGTCTTCAGGTTCTTGACGACGATGCCGGTGACGCCCTTCGGCGCTTCGGCGCCCTCGATCTCTTCCAGCACAGAATCCCAGACGACTTCGATTTTGGGGTGCGCGAACACGCGCTCCTGCAGGACTCTTTCTGCGCGCAGTGAATCGCGGCGGTGGATGAGCGTCACCTTGTTGGCGAGGTTGGCGAGATAGAGCGCTTCTTCGACCGCGCTGTTGCCTCCACCGATCACGGCGACCTCCTTGCCGCGGAAGAAGAAGCCGTCGCAGGTGGCGCAGGCCGAGACGCCGAAGCCCTGGAACTTGTCTTCGCTCGGCAAGCCCAGCCACTTGGCCTGGGCCCCGGTGGCGATGATCAGCGCGTCGGCGAGATACACCTGCCCGCTGTCGCCGGTGAGCCGGAACGGCCGCTCGCTAAGCTCGGCCTTGACGATGAGGTCCTCGACGATGTCCGTGCCGACATGCTTGGCCTGGGCGCGCATCTGCTCCATCAGCCAGGGGCCCTGAATCACGTCGGCAAAGCCCGGGTAGTTCTCCACATCGGTGGTGATGGTGAGCTGGCCGCCCGGCTGGAGGCCGGCAATCAGCAACGGCTTACGCAGCGCACGGGCTGCGTAAATGGCGGCCGTGTAGCCGGCCGGGCCGGAACCAATAATGACGACAGGGGCGTGGCGGGCGGGCGCTTGGGTCATGTCCTCGCTTTCGTGGGATTCGGGGTCGGCCCCCAATATGGCGGCTGGGGACTGATCCTCAAACCCGCTTGCCAAGCCATCATTTCGATGATACTGGAATAATTGAAATGAAGCCGCAAGCCGTTATCGACGCCCTGAGCGCTCTCGCCAACGAGCATCGCCTCGCGATATTTCGCGCTTTGGTCCAGGCCGGGCCGGAGGGGAGGCCAGCCGGCGCGATCGCCGAGGCGCTAGAGATGCCGGCGTCATCACTCTCGTTCCATCTCGCGCATTTGACGCGCTCCGGCCTCATCGCGCAGCGGCGTGATGGCCGCTCGCTGATCTACTCAGCCGACTTCGCGGCCATGAACGGCCTCGTTGGTTTTCTTACCGAAAACTGCTGCGGGGGCGCGTCATGTTCGCCGGCCGTTTCCTCTCCGAAGAAAAGGAAAGTGTCATGAAGCGTCTGCACGTGCATGTCGGGGTTAACGATCTCGATCAATCGATCAAGTTCTATTCCGCTCTATTCGCCGCCGAACCGACGGTGACAAAGCCGGACTACGCCAAGTGGATGCTCGAAGATCCGCGGGTCAATTTCGCTATATCCACGCGTCAGGACGCCGGCGGTGTCCGGCATCTCGGCATTCAGGTGGAGAGCGCTGACGAATTGCAGGAGGTCTACACCCGCCTGAAACGAGCGGACGCGCCGACATTCGAAGAGGGCAAGACTACCTGCTGCTACGCAAAGTCCGAAAAGACGTGGGTCAACGACCCGCAAGGCGTGGCGTGGGAAACCTTCCTCACTACCGGGGAGGCGACGACCTATGGGGGCGGAGTCGAGAGCGCAGCGCCAGAGTCGCACGCAGCAACCAAGCAGGAAGCCTGCTGCACGCCGCGTCATCTGGAAGCTCTGACATGAGCGCAGCGCATCGGGCGCACAACGTGCTCTTTTTGTGCACGGGCAATTCGGCGCGTTCAATCATGGCTGAAGCGATTCTCTCGCGCGTGGGCGTGGGCAAGTTCAGTGCGTTCTCGGCGGGCTCGCAGCCGAAGGGCGAAGTGCATCCGCACGCGCTCCGCCTGCTGCAGCGTTTCAATTACAAGACGGACGGCTTCCGCTCGAAGAGCTGGGAGGAGTTTGCTACAGCAGACGCGCCGTCGCTCGATTTCGTCTTTACCGTTTGCGACAACGCCGCTGGCGAGGCGTGTCCAGTGTGGCCCGGTCAACCGATGACGGCGCACTGGGGCGTGCCCGATCCTGCCGCAGCGCTGGGATCGGAAGCGGAAATCGCCGCCGCGTTCGCTGACGCGTACGGGCGCTTGAATAATCGCATCTCGGTCTTCGTAGCTTTGCCCTTCGAAGGCCTCGATCGCCTGTCGCTACAGAACAGGCTGAACGAGATTGCGCACACGCCGGACCAGCAGACCTAGGGCAGGTTGAGTGTCCATCTTTGAACGATATCTCACGCTGTGGGTGGCCTGCTGCATGGTCGCGGGACTTGCGCTTGCGCACGTTGCGCCGGCGCTTTTCGCGTCACTGGCCGCCGCCGAGATTGCACAAGTGAATCTGCCGGTCGCAGTGCTGATCTGGCTGATGATCATCCCGATGCTGGCGAAGATCGATTTTGCCGCCTTGCGCCAAGTGGGGCGTCATTGGCGCGGCATCGCCGTGACACTGTTTGTCAACTGGGCGATCAAGCCGTTCTCGATGGCGTTACTGGCTTGGCTGTTCATAGGCGTGTTATTTCGGCCTTACCTGCCTGCTGATCAAATCAGCTCTTATGTGGCCGGCTTGATCATTCTAGCTGCGGCGCCCTGCACGGCGATGGTGTTCGTGTGGAGCAATCTCGTGAAGGGGGAGCCTCATTTCACGCTGAGCCAAGTTGCGTTGAATGACGCCATCATGGTGGTGGCGTTCGCGCCAATCGTGGCGCTTCTGTTGGGCCTTTCGGCGATAACCGTGCCATGGCAGACGCTGCTGCTATCGGTTGCGCTTTACATCATCTTGCCGGTGATCGTGGGCCAGATTGTGCGCCGTGTTACGCTGACGCGGGCCGGGCAAGCAGGGCTTGATGCTTTACTGCTACGCTTACAGCCTGTGGCGCTTTTGGCGCTCTTGGCGACGCTGGTCTTGCTGTTCGGTTTTCAGGGGCGTCAGATTATCGCCCAGCCCTTGGTCATCGCACTGTTGGCTGTCCCGATCATCATCCAAGTCTATTTCAATTCAGGATTGGCCTACCTGCTGAACAGATGGAGCGGTGAGGCGCATTGTGTCGCCGGCCCTTCAGCCCTCATCGGCGCCAGCAATTTTTTTGAGCTCGCTGTCGCTGCTGCGATCGGCCTCTTCGGGTTAAATTCCGGCGCCGCGCTCGCCACGATAGTTGGCGTGCTGATCGAAGTCCCCGTGATGCTGTCGGTGGTGCATATCGTGAATGCGAGCAAGACCTGGTATGAACGGCCCTGGGGCGTCAGGCGCTCTTTGCCCGCGCAGCCCAGGCGGTGAGCACCGCGGCGGCGACGCGGTCTGTCTCCAAAAGCGGGGGGTAGTTCCAGCTTTCCAGCCGGCCCGCCCAGCGGCGGGCGCAGCCGCGGCGCGCCAGACTCTGGTGGAAGCGCGCGAGTTTGCCGGCTGGGCCGTCGACGTCGAGCACGTGAATTGGTTTTGCCGTTGCGGCCGCTTCGGTGGCCATGTTGACGCTGTCGGCCGTAACGAAGATGTGGTCGGCCGCGCCGAGCATGGCGAAATAGGGATTGGGGCCCTCGCCTTCGTAGAAGACGGCGCAATGCGGCGCGAGCCATGTGCGCAATTGCAGGCGCGCGGCTTCCCCGGTGCGGCGCGAGAGCGTGACCATCAGCGTGCCGCCGGTTTCCCGCTGCACTGTGGCGAGCGTATCGGAAATGGCGCGGGCGCGGCGCGGTGAGATGTCCTGGCGCTTGGATTTGCCGCCGATCAGCACAGCAAAGCGCGGCGAGGGGTAGTCCTCCAGAGGCGCGGGAAAGTCCAGCACGGCTTCGTCGATCTTCTGCGGCGTCACGCGATGGCAGGCGCCAACAATGGGCAGCACGTTCTGACCTTCGAGCCGGTCGTGGATCGGCGGCACGACGACGTCGAACTCACGCGGATTGACGCGCGGATCCTGCAGCTGGACGACAAAGCTTTTGTGCCTGGACCAGTCGCGCAGGCCAAGCGCGAACGGCACGGAGGCGCGCCCGCAGCCGATGAAAACGTCCGGCCAGGGCGGCTCGATCGGATCGGAGCCGACGGAGAGCGCCTGTCGCGGCGCCGGCACGAAGCCAGGCGGCAGCCACGACCAGGGCGTGCGCAGCGCCACGCGCTTGATGGTGAGCGCGATCGGCGCGCGCCGGCCGATGGCTTCGGCAAGGCCCAGCGCTTGGTTCTCAATGCCGGCGCGCCCGTCGCTGACCGCCCAAATGCGGATCGGCTCCGCCGGCTGAAAGCCGACGCTTTTCATGACGCAGCGACGACGCTGCCCCTCGATAGGGGAGCTGTCAGCGCGCGCAGCGCGATGACCGAGGGGGTGACGCCTGCCGGCATTGCAAGCACCGCCTCACGAGACTCTAACTTCCGGTTTCGCGCCAGCACCCGCTCCGGCCGCTGCGCGGCCACCTCCCCAGCTGAGGAGGAGGTGGGGCGGAGAATTCCTAGAGATACTTCACCTTGACGATCTCGTAGGACTTGGCGCCGCCGGGCGCCATCACCTCGACCACGTCGCCTTCCTCTTTGCCGATCAGGGCGCGCGCGATCGGGGAGGTGATGGAGATCTTGCCGGCTTTGACGTCGGATTCGTCCTCGCCAACGATCTTGTATTTGGCCTTGCCGCCGGTGTCCTCGTCGACCAGCGTCACCGTGGCGCCGAATTTGACCTGTTTGCCCGAGAGCTTGGAGACGTCGATCACTTGGGCGCGGGCGATCTTGTCCTCGATCTCCGCCAGACGCGTCTCAATGAAGGCCTGGCGCTCCTTGGCCGCATGGTATTCGGCGTTCTCGGAAAGATCGCCATGCGTGCGCGCCTCGGCGATGGCCTGAATCACGGCCGGCCGTTCTTCTGTCTTGAGACGTTTGAGTTCTGCGTCGAGGGCCTGATAACCCTCGGCGGTCATTGGTATTTTTTCCATGGGGGTGTGTAAGAGTCCGTCTATCGGAAAGGAAAAGGTGTACCTGCTCCGGCGATCCGTCAAGCATAGGCCTGAAGCGCCCGTACGCCTAGGGGCGCGCCGGCTTTCAGGCGACGAATAGCCTGAATCGAGGCGCGGGCGCCCGAAACCGTCGTGTAGTAGGGGATATTCTGGGTGAGCGCCGTCCGGCGGATGGAATAGCTGTCGCGGTAGGACTGCGCCCCCTCGGTGGTGTTGAAGACCAGCTGGATCTCCCCGTTCTTCATGGCGTCGACGATGTGGGGACGGCCCTCGGCCACCTTGTTGACGCGCTCCACGGGGATGCCGTGCTCGCTGAGATAGGCGGCTGTGCCCCCCGTCGCGATCAGCCGGAAGCCCAGTTCGACCAGGTCCCGCGCCACCGGGATGAGCGCAGGCTTGTCGGCGTTCTTGACCGAGATGAAGCAGGCGCCCTCGGTCGGCAGATAAACGCCGGAAGCCACCTGGCTCTTGACGAACGCAGCGGCGAAATCGCGGTCGAGCCCCATGACCTCGCCGGTGGAGCGCATTTCCGGGCCGAGCGCGGGGTCGACGCCGGGAAAGCGGCCAAATGGGAACACCGCTTCCTTGACGGCGACGTGCGCTTTCGAAGGCCGGTCGAGCTTGAGCTCTTTGAGGCTGGCCCCGGCCATCACCTTGGCGGCGGCGGCGGCGATCGGCCGGTTGATGGCCTTGGCCACGAAGGGCGCCGTGCGCGAAGCGCGCGGATTCGCTTCGAGGATGTAGATGTCGCCATTCTTGACGGCAAACTGGATGTTGATGAGGCCGCGCACATCGAGCGCACGGGCCAGGGTCTTGGTCTGCGCCTCGATCTCCGCGACGATCTTCTTTTGCAGCGAATAGGGCGGCAGGGCGCAGGCGCTGTCGCCGGAATGCACGCCTGCTTCTTCGATGTGCTCCATCACGCCGGCGACGAACACATCCTCGCCGTCGCAAATGGCGTCGACATCGACCTCAATGGCGTCGCGCAGATAGCGGTCGACCAGCAGCGGGCGCCGCTCCGATACGGCGAACTCGGACGGGCCGCCAAGCGCGCGGGCGAGCTGAGCGACGTAATCGTCCAGCTCCTCTTCGGTGTGGACAATGCGCATGGCCAGACCGCCGAGCACATAAGAGGGGCGCAGCATCACCGGATAGCCGATCTTGGCGGCGCTGGCGCGCGCGGCGTCGAGCGAGGCGGCGATGGCGTTTTCCGGCTGCTTCAGACCAATCTTGCGCAACAAGGCCTGGAAGCGGTCGCGGTCTTCGGCAAGATCGATGGCGTCGACGCTGGTGCCGAGGATCGGGGCGCCTTCGTCGGCGAGCGGCTGGGCCAGTTTCAGCGGCGTCTGGCCGCCGAACTGCACGATCAGGCCCATGAC
>CAZHWA010000086.1:0-7464 GCA_964536175.1 uncultured Terricaulis sp.
GAAGCCGCCAGCGACGACGATAGCGGCGAAGGACTGGGCGCCTTTCTCGAATTTCAGGCCACACAAACCGGCCCGCACTACATCGAGGCGCGCGCCTACAGCGCCGACGACCAGGGGGCCTATTCGATCGCCCTGGCGCCCGGCGAAATCGGCTCTTCGGTCGATAGCGCCGACTATCTCTCGGCCGACGGCGAAGGCCGAGTGAGCACGATCACCCCCGCTGGCGATGCGGACTGGTTCTTGATCGAGTTGATCGAGGGCCGCCCCTATCGCTTCAACGTCATGAGCGAGAACACGCTCGATCCGGTGCTGACGCTTTACGACGGCAACGGGCAGCAGGTGGTCTCCGACGATGACGGCGGCACGGGCTATAACGCCTATCTCACCTTCATCTCGCCGACCGGCGGCGCCCACTTCGCTGCGGTGACTGCCTACGGCGACAGCAGCACCGGCCGCTACTGGATCACGGCCAGCGACATGGATGTGCCCGGAAACATCGGTACCGACGAGGCGCTGGACGGCGCCAGCGACGAACGCCTCAGCCGCATCGATATGGCCGGCGATCTCGACTACTACCGCGTCGGGCTTGAAGCGGGGCAGAGCTATACGATCAGCGTCCGCGGCGCCGGCGACGACCCGTTGACCGATCCGTTCCTCGCCATCGTGAATGAGTCGAATGCTACCGTTGCCTCGGATGACGACAGCGGGCCCGGCCTCGACGCGCAGCTGCGCTTCACACCGGAGCAATCGGGCACATACTTCATCCAGGCGAGCGGGCTTGGCGGTTCGACCGGCTGGTATCAGGTTTCCATCGTGCGTCAGTAGGCAGAACGCCGGGGGACGTGCGTGGGGCGGCGGCGCCGGCAAGGGCGCCGCCGCTTTTTGCTAGCCGAGACGGGCGCGGTGCACGGCCAGGTTCAACGCCGCGGCGAACGAATCGCACTCCTTCGGACTGAGGAAGGCGCCGAGGCGGATTTGTCGCTCGCCGGATCGGATCAGCACGCCAGCGCCCTCCCGCACAACGCGCGCCCACACCGGATTGAGCACCCAATGCGTCGCCTCGCCACTGGCGTCGACGCTTGCCACGTGCACGCGATGAGCGCCGACACGCACATATTCGGCAACGCGGGCGGCACGATAGTTCCAGCGGAATGCAAGCCATAGCGCCAGCACGTCAAGGCCAAGAAATCCGGCCACCGGAAAAGCGCCATTCGAGACAAAAACTATCGCCAGCGCCAGGTTGGCGACGATTACGACGATCAGCATCAACCGAAACGCCGTAAGGCTGAGGCTGCGATGCGGACGCAGCACCGCATCCATGTAAAGCTCGCCGTCGATCGCCGGCGCAGCAGGCGCACGTTCCCATTGGGGCGTCATGGCTCTAAAATTAGCGCACTCGCCGCAGCCGCCAAGGACATCGCGCACCGTGGGACGACGCCTGACCAGAGCCAAAGCCGGGGCGCTCTACGCGCGGCTCGCAGAAGTGCGCCCCGACCCAAAGACGGAGCTTGAGTACACCAACCCCTACACGCTGCTTGTGGCCGTCGTGCTTTCGGCGCAGGCCACGGACAAGGGCGTCAACCGCGCAACCAGGGATCTTTTCGCCATCGCCGACACGCCCGAGAAGATGCTCGAACTCGGCGAAGCGGCGCTCTCCAAACATATCCAGACGATCGGACTCTGGCGCAACAAGGCCAAGAATGTGATTGCGCTTTCACAGGCACTGATTGAGCGCCACGGCGGACAGACGCCGCAGTCGCGCGAAGCGCTCGAAGCCCTGCCCGGCGTTGGCCGCAAGACCGCCAACGTCGTGCTCATGGAGGTCTTCGGAGAAGCGACGATCGCCGTCGATACACACGTGTTCCGAGTGGCCAACCGCACAGGCCTCGCCGACGGCAAGACACCGGCAGAAGTGGAACAGCAACTGATGCGCATAACGCCGAAGCAGTACCTGCGCGGCGCACATCACTGGCTCATCCTGCACGGGCGCTATACCTGCCTTGCGCGCAGGCCCGAATGTCCGCGTTGCGTGATCCGCGACATCTGCCTTTACCCGGCGAAAACGCAGCTGCCAAAAAACAGGAACGCGCCGGCGCACAAGGCCCTGCCCAAGGTGAAGCGGAAAATCTAGGGGCGCCGCGCTGTTGATTCCGCCGCGCACTGGTCCAGGCTGGGTTGCGCTGCGCCCGCTTGGCGCGCGCTCGCATGGGCCTCTGCAAGCCGCATTTCGTTGCGTGCATCGGCGGTCATCAGCAGCAGCAGCGCACACGTATCGAGTCGATAGGTCAGTGCAACGCCGGCCCCCTCGCGCCGCTCGATATCGGGCGCGCCGAACGCGCGATCGATCTCGGCGCGGCTCGGCGCATCGGCCCTGCCCGCCGCCGCCAGCAGCTGCGCCGCAAGCGAGGGAGAGCTCTGCGTTTCGGCCGGGGCCGGGTTTGTCGGCGGGGGGGCGGGCGCGACCGCGCAGGCGGCGATCGCAAGAGAGGCAGCGGCAAGCGGGAGAAATCGCATGTGAGCGACCATGCCGCTGGATTTGGCGCGCCGCAACGCTTGCCAGCCGTCCGCCGGCAGGCTCTAAGGCCGCATGAGCCTCGCATACGACGTCGTCGCAGTCGGCAACGCCATCATCGATCTCCTGAAGAGCGTGCCGGACGAATTCCTGGCTGAGGAAAACATAGCCAAAGGCGCCATGACGCTGATCGACGAGGCGCGCGCCGAACACCTGACTCATCGTATGGCCGGCGCTGTGGTGGCGGCGGGAGGCTCGGCGGCCAATACCGTTACGGGTATCGCCAGCTTCGGCGGCAGGGCTGGCTATATCGGCAAAGTCGCCGACGATGAACTGGGCAAACGTTTCACGTCGGAGTTCCGCGCCGCAGGCGTCGCCTTCGACACCCCGCCTCGCCCCGCGCCGCCAGGGACGGCGCGATCGCTGATCGCGGTGACGCCAGACGGTCAGCGCTCGATGAACACCTATCTCGGCGCATCGACCCTGCTCTCGCCCGATGACCTCGACGCCGCGCTGATCCGATCCTGCGCAATCCTGTTCCTCGAGGGTTATCTGTTCGACCGCGACGAGGCGAAGGCGGCGTTCGTGCGCGCGGCCGAAATCGCGCGCGCAGCGAGCAGCAAGGTCTCGCTCACGCTGTCCGACGTCTTCTGTGTCGAACGGCATCGCGAGAGCTTCAAGCACCTGGTGGCGGGACACGTGGACATTCTGTTTGCCAACGAGCGAGAAATTCTCTCGCTTTACGAAGAAAGCGATCTCGGCGCCGCCGTCGAAGCGGCGCGCAAGGCCTGTCCTGTCGTCGCCGTCACGCGATCGGAACTCGGCTCGCTTATCGCGACCCCCGATGACATCACCCAGGTTAGACCGTTCCCCGTCGCAGATGTCGTCGATTCGACCGGCGCCGGAGATCAATACGCGGCCGGCTTCCTTTACGGTTACGCGCGGGGCCGCCCGCTTGAGGTGTGCGGCGCATTCGCTTCCATGGCGGCCGCCGAAGTCATTTGCCACATGGGCCCGCGCCCAGAAACGAACCTGCGCTCGCTCGCGCTCAAGCACGGCCTGTCGGTCTAAAGAATAAAGCGCGAAAGATCGGCGTTCTTGGCGAGATCGCCTACATTGATTTTCACGTAGTCCGCATCGATCTGGACCGTCTCGCCGTTCCGGTCCGGCGCTGCGAAACTCACCTCATCGAGCAACCGCTCCATCACCGTCTGCAGGCGCCTTGCGCCAATGTTCTCCACCGTAGCGTTTACGTCGGCCGCAATTCCGGCGATCGCATCCAGCGCATCGTCGGTAAACTCCAGCGTCACTCCCTCGGTTTGCATGAGCGCCTTATACTGCGTCACGAGACTCGCTTCGGTGTCGGTGAGGATGCGTCGGAAGTCCTCACGCGTCAGCGCTTTCAGCTCCACCCGAATCGGCAGACGTCCCTGCAACTCCGGCAGCAGGTCCGAAGGCTTGGCCACATGGAACGCGCCTGAGGCGATGAACAGGATATGGTCGGTTTTCACCGGGCCGTACTTGGTGGCGACGATGGTCCCCTCGATCAGCGGCAACAGATCCCGCTGTACGCCTTCGCGGCTGACGTCGCCGCCGCCGATGCGCTCGGAGCGCGTGGCGATCTTGTCGAGCTCGTCAAGAAAAACGATGCCGTCTTCGGCTGTAACCCTGAGAGCCTCTTTGATCAACGCGTCCTGATCGACCAGCTTGTCGCTTTCTTCGCGCACCAGCGGTTCGTAGGCTTCATCGACCGTCATGCGCACTCGTTTCGTGCGCCGTCCAAACGCCTTGCCGAAAATCTCGCCGAGATTGACAACGCCCACGCCCGGCTGGCCCGGAATATCCAGCGCGCCGAGCGGCGACGCCGTGTCCTCGACGTCGATTTCCACCGCCGACTCGCCAAGCTCGCCATTGCGCAGCCGCCGGCGAAAAGACTCTCGGGTCGCAGGCGACGCCCCATGGCCGACGAGTGCATCGAGCACGCGCTCTTCAGCGGCCGCCTCGGCCCGCGCACGCACTTCGCGCCGGCGCTGTTCACGCACCATATTGAGCGCAACTTCCACGAGATCGCGAACGATCTGCTCGACATCGCGGCCGACGTAGCCAACCTCGGTGAACTTGGTGGCTTCGACTTTGAGAAACGGCGCATTCGCGAGTTTTGCCAGGCGCCGCGCGATTTCCGTCTTGCCGACGCCGGTGGGGCCTATCATCAAGATGTTCTTGGGGGTCACTTCTTCGCGCAGATTCTCGGGCAGCTGCTTGCGCCGCCAGCGGTTGCGTAACGCGATCGCGACCGCGCGTTTGGCCTCGTTCTGGCCGATGATGAACCGATCCAGTTCAGAGACGATCTCGCGCGGGGAGAAATGAGTCATGGTCGCTGACTTAAGCGCCGGCAACGCCGGCGCAAGGCGTCATTCGCGCGCGCTGCTCAAGAGCGCTAGGGCGCCTCATCGAGCGTCTCCACCGTAAGGCTGCGGTTGGTGTAGACGCAAATATCGGCGGCGATCTCCATCGCCTTTCGCGCTACGGTCTCGGCATCCTCGGCGTACTCGTAGAGCGCGCGCGCCGCCGCGAGCGCGAAATTGCCGCCCGACCCGACGGCGATAACCTTATGCTCGGGATCGAGCACGTCCCCTGCTCCGGTGATAAGATAGGTTTCGCGCGCATCCGCGACGATCAGCATGGCGTCGAGGCGTCGCAGTGCCCGGTCGGTTCGCCAGTCCTTGGCGAGCTCGACGCAGGCGCGGGCGAGCTGTGATGGAAAACGCTCGAGTTTCTGCTCGAGCCGCTCGAACAGGGCGAAAGCGTCCGCGGTAGCCCCGGCGAACCCGGCAATGACCGAGCCGCCCGCCAACGGGCGGACCTTGCGCGCGTTGCCTTTAAGGATCGTGGCCCCGGCGGAAACCTGACCGTCGCCTGCGATCACCACTTTGCCGCCCTTGCGCACACAAAGGATGGTCGTCCCGCGCCAGGCGGATTGCGCTTCGCTCATGCGTCAGATGTGGCTGCGTCGGCCGCGCCGATCAAGCGGCGTCTTCGGCCTCGACATCTTCGCCGGCCTGGCGGCGCAGCAGCTCTGCAAACTCGGCCGCGGACACCGCCGCGCCGAAATGGAAGCCCTGGGCCCAGTGACAGCCACGTTCAACCATGAACCTTAGACTTTCGCGGCGCTCAATACCCTCGGCAACCACTTCCATCCCGAGCGTGCGCGACAGGGCGAGAATCATCTCGACAATCCCCTCCGCGTGCGGTTCGCCGTTTTCCAGCGACCGCACGAAATGCTGATCGATCTTGATCACGTCGAAGGGAAGTTGCGACAGCGCCGCCAGACTCGATTGGCCGCAGCCAAAGTCGTCGATGGCCAGACGCACGCCGGCCTGCTTGAGCGGTTCGATGACGCGCATCGCGCGATCCACATTTTCGACAGCCACGGATTCCGTGATCTCAAGCTCGAGATGGTTCGGCGGCAGACCGGCGTGGCGCAGCACTGCAAGCACTTGCTCAGCGAACCGATCGTTGCGGAACTGCAGCGCCGACACATTGACCGCTACTTTGATGGCGTGACCGGCCCGCGCCCAGGATGCAGCCTTCCAACAGGCCTCGCGGAAGATCGCGTCCGACAACGGTCCGATCAGGCCCGTTTCCTCGGCGAGCGGCACGAATCGTCCAGGGCTGATAATGGTGCGGTCGGGCCGGATCCAGCGCGCCAGCGCTTCACACGCTTCAACCCGTCCGGTCGCCAGATTGATTTTCGGCTGGAAGTGCGCGCGGAACTCGTTGCGTTCGATTGCGGCGCGCATTTCGCGCTCCAGCGTCAGCCGGGCAATGGCTTCGCGGTCGAGCGAGGGCGTAAATACCTTTAGCCGCGAGGCCGAGCCATGGGCGGCGCCCAGCGCCATGCGCGCATGCCGGATCACTGCATCGGCATCGCGCCCGTCACGCGGCGCCATCGCCACACCGCAGCACGCACCCAACGTCAGCTTGTGGCCGCGCCAGTCAAAAGGCTGATTCAACGCCGCATTGACGTGCTGCGCGAACCGCGCGGCGTCTGCGAGCGAGGACAACCCCGGCGTAAAGACGCCAAACTCCACCCCGCCCAGCCGAGCGACGGCCGACGCGCGCTCCCCTTCCGCGCGCAGGCGGACAATCTTGTCGACGGTGCTGACGGCGGCGCCCAGCCGCTGCGCAACGACTCTCATCACGTCGCGCGCCGCCTCTGGATCCAGCGTCTGCATGAGCTTGGCTAGCCGCTGCAGCTCGAAGATCGCGACGGCGCCGGTTTGCCCGCCATCTCGTCCCTGCAGAATGAAAAAGTCCACTTCGCGCGTGAACCGATCCTGGTTCGGCAGCCGTGTGATGGGATCGACGAAGGCGATTTCCTGAATTTGCCGCATCGATGCATCGAGGCGGCTGGTCATCTTATTGAACGCTATCGCCAGGGTTTCGAACTCGTCCCCTGTACTGATTTCGATCGGCGCAGGCTCTCCGTTCTCGGCGATGCGCTCGGCAAAGCGCGCCAGCTGATCGAGCGGCGAGACCGCCCGGCGGACAAAGTGAGCGGTGAGGGGCACCGCGATCAGCCCAAGGCATGCAAGCAGCAGCAGAAATGGCGCGAGCGCCGTGAAGACCTGGAAGCGATACGCGCTTCCGTCCCACATGATCATGGCTGCGCCGACAAGTTGCCCATCCCGAAGGATTGGCGCGCCAAGCGCGAGGCCATTGTTGGGCGTGCGTTCGACGATCAGCCTGCGCGTCTCAAGCACGCGGCGCGCCACGTCGTTGACGGCCGCGACGTCAGCCCTCGTCCCGCCCGCCTGGGACAATGGCGTATTCGATGCGTCGTGAACGGCAAGCCGGCGAACCTCGCTGCGAGCGGCAGTCTGCTCGACCATGGTATGCAGGTTGGCCATATCGCCTTCGGCCATGAAATCTCCGGTGATGCGGGCCATGTG
>CAZHWA010000087.1:0-7458 GCA_964536175.1 uncultured Terricaulis sp.
CGGCAACAGCCAACCGGTCACCGAGGCGTTCAAATTGAGTGTCTGACGCGCCATCGTCAGCGCCTCTTCGCCCGTCACCGCAGCGATGTCGGCGCCCCACGCAACCACGTCGTCAATCGACTCGCCCTGCGCCAGCGAGGCGCCGTAAATGCGCGCCAGGCTTTGCTGGCTGTCGCGTGCATAAACCGCCGACGCCGAGAGCGAGGATTTCGCGCGTTCGAGTTCGGCCTCGGTGGGCCCGTCGCGGAGATAATCCGCAATCACCCGGTCGACACCAGCCTCCACCGCCTCAAGCGCCACGCCCTCGGCCGGCGTCGCCCACACCGACACACTGCCGCCGCCCAGGCCGGAGGTATTGGCGCTGGCGCCGGCGCTGACGGCGATGCGTTGATCTTCAACCAGTGCGCGATAGAGCCGGCTCGTCTCCGAGCCGCCAAGGATTTCGATAGCGACATCGAGCGCATGCGCTTGGCGGCCTTCGTCCGTGCCGTAGCTGGTGGCGCGATAGAGCCGCGACAACGATGGCTGGCGCACCTTCTCGTCGCGATGGGTGACGCGCATCGGTCCGACGCTCGGCGGATCCTGCACCCAAACGCGGGCCGGCAGGTCGCGCGTCGGCCGCAACCGCCCGTAATGGCGTTCGGCGAGCGGGCGCAGCTCAGCGGCGTCGATGTCACCGGCGACGACCAGGATCGCATTATTGGGCGCATACCAGGTGCGGTAGAAGTCGAGCGCCGTTTCGCGATCCAGCGCCTGGATTTCATGCAGCCAGCCGATGATCGGCGTCCCGTAGGGATGATGCGGCCACAGCATCGCGCGCATGCGTTCGCCCAGCACGGCGCCCGGATTGTTGTCGATGCGCTGGCGCCGCTCCTCGACGATCACGTCGCGCTCGGAGGCGAAGGTCTCGTCGGAAAAACGCAGATTGCGCATGCGATCGGCCTCCATGCGCATGACAAGCTCAAGCCGGTCGCGGGCGATGCGTTCGTAATAGGCGGTGTAGTCCCACGAGGTGAACGCATTGAGGTCGCCGCCATTGCGGGCGACGATGCGCGAGAACTCCCCCGGCGCGATCTCGCGCGTGCCTTTGAACATCAGGTGTTCGAAGAAGTGGGCAATGCCGGAATGGCCGCGCGGCTCATCGCCGGCGCCCACGCGATACCAGAGCATGTGCGTCACCACCGGGGCGCGCCGGTCGGAGATTACCACGACTTCAAGGCCGTTGCGCAGCGTGAAGGTCTGGGGCCGCGGCAGTTCGCGCGCAGACGCGGCCGCTGCGTACGCCAGCACCGACAAGAAGGCTGCGATGAACCGCGCCGCCGTGCGCCCAGCTCGCACGGGCCCCTTAGGTCCCCGGCAGTTTGAAGCCGCCGCGTTCGCGCTCGATCACGACTTCGCCGCCGCCCGTCGCGCGCCGCACCTGCTCTTCGCGACGCAACCGCTCGGCCTCCTCTTCGGGGTTGAGCGGCGCTGCGGGCGCCGCCTCACCGCTGCCGAAGCTCAGAACGCGATCGACGAAATCCTGATTGCGGCGGACGATATTCTGGCCCTCGAAATCGACCTGATCGCGAATAGTCGGATCGACCGCTTCAGCCCCGGCGTTAGCCACCAGCGTGCGTTCGCCCTGGCTGGCGCCGGGCGCGATCTGTTGGCCGAACAATGCCGCCCGCGCTTCGGCATCCGGCTGCAATTCCTGCGGACGCGTCTCGCCGGGGCGCGGCGGGCGCAAGCTGTAGTCCGGCGGCAGCGTCAGCGGCGCTTGCGTCACCACACGGAATTCGTCGGGCGCCGTCCGCGCCGCGCCAACGGCGCGTTGCACGCTGGCGCAGCCGCTCGCCGCGGTCGCCGCCGCAAGCACCGCCAGCACCGTCATCGGTTTGTTCATCGGACGCCCATCTCCCTGGTTCGCGCCGTTCTTAGCCGAGCCGGACCGCTCCCGCCAAGCCGCGGCGCCAGTGACGGGATTACGCGGGAATCGGACCGTTCTGGGGCGAGTCGGGCCGCTTCAGCGGTCCGAGCGATCGGATCGATTGGCGAATTTAGCCCTGAGCTGGGCCCAGGTGGTGCCTTTGCCCGGCTCGGACTCGGTGAAAAACAGCATGTCCGCGGCCAGCAGTATGGCGCCCACAGTGATAGCGGCGTCCGCCACGTTGAACACCCACGGGAACCAAAGGCCATTGAAGTCGAGAAAGTCGGCCACGGCGCCGAAACGAATGCGGTCGACCACATTGCCCAACGCCCCGCCGATCACCAGTCCTAGCGCCGCAGCCGTCAATTTGCGCTCGGCGGACTTCAGCCACCACAGGAACACCCCGGAAATGACGAAAGAAAGCGCCACCAGACCCCAGCGCGCGAGGTCGGCGTCGGCGCGCAGCAGCCCGAAGCTGACCCCCCGGTTCCAGACCATGCGCAGGTCGAAGAAGGGAGTGAGTTCGATGGAACGGCAGCCGTACCCCCCCTGCAGACACCCCAGCGGGCTGAAGCGGAGCACCTCCAGCACGATCAACTTCGTCAGCTGATCGAGCACGAACACGATGGCGGAGATGGTGAGGCCGAAGCGAAGCATGAGCCGCGCTTATGACGAGCCCGTCCAGCCGCATCAAGCCGCATCCCCGCTTTGGAGTTCACGGGCTCGCCTGACGCTCAGCGCCTACCTTGCGGCGTCCCATTGCGCGACCGCCTCAGCGTCGCGCGGAGTGATGTCGGGATAGCGCGGATCGGCCGTCGCTGGATCGAAATAGCGCCACGAGCGCGCGCACTTCACGCCCTCGGCTCTTTCCACCACGACTGCAACGCCCGGCATCTCCGGCAAACGGAAAGCCTCCGCCGGCCCTGCACCGGCCTCGATGCTCATGCCGCTGGTGATGCACAGTTCGGCAAAGTCGACCGCCTGCAGCGAAGCGCGCAAACTCTGCTCCGCTACGTAGACGATCGGATGCGCCTCGAGCGCCGCCCCGATCAGCTTATCGCGCCGCGCGACTTCCAGCGCGCCGGTCACCACGGCACGGGCTTCGCGCAGGCGCGCCATTTCCTCGCCGGCGAAATCGTCTTCCCAGCTCTCCGGCGTCTGCGGGAATTGGCGCAAGTGCACCGAGACCGACTCCGGAAAGCGCGTCAGCCAGGCCTCTTCCATGGTGAACGGCAGAATCGGCGCCAGCCAGGCGGTCAGCCGCGAGAACGTCTCATCGAGCGCCGTGCGGCAGGCGCGGCGGCGCACACTGGTCGGCGCGTCGCAATAGAGCGCATCCTTGCGGACATCGACATAGAAAGCGGATAGGTCGGCATTGCAGAACTCGACGATGGCCGACAGCGCATCGCGGAATTGATAGGTCGCATATGCTTCGCGCACGGTGCGATCCAATTCATAGAGCCGATGCAGCAGCCAGCGTTCGAGGAGCGGCGCACGCTCTTGGACCGCCGGCGTCCTCGCCGGCGGTGAGGTGGCGGCGAAGGCCTCCGCCGGCGAGACGCCGGCGGTCCAAGAGACCCGCTCCGCTTCGTCAAAATCCTTCAGCGCCCCCAGCAGATAGCGCAATGTGTTGCGCAGCTTGCGATACATCTCGCTCGACTGATCGATCATCGTCCTGCCGAGCCTGAGGTCGTCGCCGTATTCGGCGCCGGCGATCAAGAGGCGCAAAATTTCGATGCCGTTCTGCTTGGCGATGTCCTGCGGCTCAACCGTGTTGCCGAGGGACTTGGACATCTTCTTGCCCTCCTCGTCCATCGTGAAGCCGTGCGTGACAACTTCGTCGTACGGCGCGCGCCCGCGTGTGGCGCAACTTTCCAGGAGCGAGGAATGAAACCAGCCGCGATGCTGGTCCGAGCCTTCGAGGTAGAGGACGCTGGCCGGATTCTTAAACGACGCCCGCGTGGGATTGTCGCGCTCGCCCAGCACGAAGGCGTGCGTCGAGCCTGAATCGAACCACACATCCAGGATGTCTTCGACCTTCTCGTAGTCGGCCGCCTTGTATTTGTCGCCCAGGAAGCTCTGCGCGTCCGTCGCCCACCACACGTCGGCGCCGCCTTCGCGCATCGCCGCGACGATGCGGGCGTCGACCTCATCGTCCTGGAGTATCGAACCATCCGCTTTCGACACGAAGAGCGGCAGCGGCACGCCCCAATTGCGCTGGCGCGACACCAGCCAATCGGGCCGGTCTTCGATCATGCCCTTGATGCGATTCATATCGCGCTCGTCGCCGATGCGGTGCTGGCCCCAATCGACGCGCGCGATTTCCTCCAGCGCCACCTGGCGCAGCGTCTTGCCGCCCCCCTGCGCATAGGGCTTGTCGAGCGCAATGAACCATTGCGGCGTGTTGCGGAAAATGAGCGGCGCTTTCGAGCGCCACGAATGCGGATACTGGTGCTTCAGCTGCCCACGCGCCAGCAGCGCGCCAACCTCGATCAGGGCATCCATCACCGCCTTGTTGGCGGGGCCGTCCTTGCCGATGTTCTTGCCTTCGAGCTGGACGATCTCCAACCCCTGGAAGCCTGGCGCGTCCTTGGTGAAACGGCCGTCCTCGTCGACCGTGAACGGAATGCCTTCCTGGCCGAAATTCTCGACCCAGATGTTGAAGTCGTCTGCGCCATGCCCGGGCGCTGTGTGCACAAAGCCTGTCCCGGCATCGTCCGTGACGTGATCGCCGGCGAGCAATGGGACGTCGAAGCCATACGCGCCCCGCTCCCCCTCGATGGGGGAGCTGTCACGCGAAGCGTGACTGAGGGGGTGAGCTCCGCCGGCCCTTCCAGCATTGCCTCGTGCGACTCCCTCTTCACCCTCGGCGCGCGCACCCCCTCCGGCCGCTTCGCGGCCACCTCCTCCATCGAGGGGGAGGTGTCGCCAATCACGAAGCGGGTGCGCGCAAACAACGCCGCTCGGATCGAAATCCGCAACACGCCTCCACGACGCCGCTTTCGCGGCGCGCATCACGTCTTCGGCGAGCTTGTCGGCCAGCGCGAGCTTGTCGCCCGCCTTCACCCACGGCTCGAACGCTAAGCCTTGTTCGATGCTTTGAACTTCGTACACGCCGTACGTGATCGTCGGCGAAAACGAGATCGCGCGGTTGCCCGGGATGGTCCACGGCGTGGTGGTCCAGATGACGACGTTAAGGGGCCAATGACCGGCCGCCTTTAGTTTCGCCAGTCTTTCTGCAGTTTGGTTGAAGCCCTTCGGGTCGAGAATCGGAAATTTCACCCAAATCGTCGGGCTCGTCTTCTCCGCATACTCAACCTCGGCTTCCGCGAGCGATGTCCGCTCCACCGGACTCCACATCACGGGCTTCGACCCGCGATAGACCAGCCCCGTGCGCACCACACGCAGAAACTCCGCCGCGATCGCCGCTTCCGCTTGGAAGCTCATGGTCGAATAGTAATTGTCCCAATCGCCCTCGATGCCGAGGCGCTTGAACTCTTCCTTCTGCAGCGGAATCCATTTGTCAGCGTAAGCCCGACATGCGCGCCGAAACTCGACCGCGGGCACATCTTGCTTCTTGCGGCCCTGCTTCCTGAAATCCTCTTCGACCTTCCATTCAATCGGCAGGCCGTGACAGTCCCATCCGGGCACATAATCGCAATCGAAGCCGGCCATCTGCTTGGTGCGCACGACGAAGTCTTTGAGAATCTTGTTTTCGGCGTGCCCGATATGGATCGGCCCATTCGCGTACGGGGGCCCGTCGTGCAGAATGAATTTTGGACGCGCTGCCGAATCCTCGCGCAGGCGCGCATAAAGCCCGATCTGCTGCCAGTGCTTGACACGCTCGGGCTCGCGCTGCGGCAAGCCCGCTTTCATTGGGAAAGAGGTTTCCGGCAGAAACAGAGTCTCGCGATAGTCGCGGGAGGCCGCTTTGGGCGCGTCGGCCATGAGGTCGTTCTCCAATCGGGATTGAGTGTGTAGCGATCCCGGTCCTGCGGAACAGCCAATTATTTTGGCGTTCAACGCAGGCCGGGCCTCAAATTCGCGGCGGCCGCACCGGGGAACGGTCTGTCACAGTCACGTGTTCGGCCTTACCACCGCCAACCCTGGCGCGCCACATGCGTTGCTCTGCGGCGAGGAGAGGTCTACATGCCCCGCCGGCCATTAAGAAGAGCTCCGCACGCAATGACGACAGCGCACGATTTTTCCTTCGCCAAGCTCGATGAACCGGGCGAGATCAAGCTCGATGGGTATGCCGGCAAGGCGGTTCTGGTCGTCAATGTCGCCAGCGCCTGCGGCTTCACTTCGCAGTACCGCGACCTCGAAGCCCTCTACGAAGCCAAGGCTGGCAAGGGCCTGGTCGTCATCGGCGTGCCTTGCAACGATTTCGGCCAGCAGGAACCGGGCAGCGCCCGCGAAATTCGCGAGTTCTGCGACACCTCCTACCATGTCACCTTTCCCATGGCCGGAAAGGTCGAGATCGTTCCTGCGGCGCGTCGCCATCCCTTCTATCGCTGGATCGCGGACGAACTGGGCGAGGGCGCCCTGCCGCGCTGGAACTTCCATAAATACCTCATCGGCAAGAACGGCGAGCTGGCCGGGACTTTCGGCTCCAAGACGGCCCCCCTCGCCCCGGATATGCTGGAGGCGATCGACAAGGCGCTGACTGCGTAAATCTGCGCGGCGCGCTGGAACGCGCTTGCGCCTCGCATTTCCCTGTTTATCCTGCGGGATTGTTGGAGGTGGCCATTGGGAGTAGCCGCCAGTCAGAGTAGTGTGGGCGCGCCGCGGACACAGGATCGCGGCGTTGCCCGCCGTCATGCATTCCTGCAAGCGGCGCGCGAAGTATTCCTCGAACAGGGCTACGAGGCGGCCAGCGTGAACGACGTGGTTCGCCGCGCCGGCGGCTCGCTCGCCACCCTCTACGGCCAGTTCGGCAACAAAGAGGGCCTGTTCTTCGCGGTGCTGCAGGACCAGCACGACCGCTTCATCCGCGCCATGACCCCGGAGAGCGTTGACCATCGTCCGCTCGAAGAAGGTCTGCAAATCATTGGCGAACACTTCGTGCGAGGCCTGCTCACGCGCGAAAATCTCGCCTTCTTTCGCATCATGATCGGCGAGACCCGCAAGTTTCCTGAGCAGACGCGTCGCTACATCGCCTCTGGGGGCGCCGACAAGGTCGTTGGCGTGCTCGCGGCATTCCTGCGCGAGCGCGGCGTAATGGCCGCCGATCCTGAGAGCGGCGCCTCCTACCTGGTCGAACTCTGGCGCAGCCGGCATCACTACCGCGCGCTGGCTGACGATGCCTACAAAGTGAGCGACGATGAGATTTCCGAACACGTCGCCTGCTCGATCCGGCTGTTTCTGAACGGCGCCGGCGCCGTCTGAGACCTGAACGCAGCCTGCCCCGCCCATTCATGATTCATTCAGCCCCCGTTCAGCCCGGGCTGGCGAGACTTCAGGCTGCGAGGGGCCGTCCCCAGCGGGGCGACCCAGGGAGCTAACAAATGAGAACCCTCATTGCGGCAGTGGCCGCCTTGAGCGCCGTG
>CAZHWA010000088.1:0-7442 GCA_964536175.1 uncultured Terricaulis sp.
TTGCTGGCCGCCCTGGGCGGTCGTCATGGGTGTCTCCGCGAGTTCCCTACCACGGTCGCTGTCCAAACCACGAAAGCGATAAATTCGCAACAGCCCAGCGCAATGACGATTCGTGGCGCACCGCTTTTCCCAGCCAGCCCGCGTGGTATGTCCCCGGCCGCGGCGGTACACTGCACGAGGTATGGGGCGGATGAGGATTTTTGGCTGGGTCGCGGCGCTGGCGGTGGTGGCGGCGGTTACGGCGTGCGGACCCGAGCGGCCGCAACCGATGACCGCCTTCGACGGCCGGCTTGCCGATTGGACCCGCGAAATCCTGCGCGATAGTCCTGAATTGGCTACGCAAGCCGGCGTTTCCGAAGAAGCTGCTGGCGGACGCTACAAGGATCGCCTCGACGATCGGTCGCAGCTTGCGATGGTGGCGCGACGTAGCGCCGCGGTTCGCCGGTATGCCGAACTGCGCTCGCTCGCCACCGGCGATCTCAGCGCTGCGGAACAGCTCACGCTGTCGATATTGCGTGACCAGTTCGAGGCGGCCGCCGGCGCCGCCGCATTCGAGTACGGCGATTTCAGCCCAATTGGCGGCGCTTACCCGTACGTGCTGAACCAGATGGACAGCGCGTTCTTGACATTGCCGGTCTTTCTGGATGAGCGCCACGAGGTCCAAACCGCCGACGATGCAGAAGCCTACCTCGTACGCCTGGAAGCGGCGGCAGAGGCGATCGACAACGAGACCGAACGCGCGCGCATCGACGCGGGCAATGGCGTGCGTCCGCCGGCGTTTATCATGGACGCCACGATCGCCCTGCTTGACGATGTGCTCGCGCAGCCGCCCCTCCAGCAACTCTATTTCACATCGTTTCAACGCAAGCTCGCCGCCATGGCCGCTGCGTCAGAGTCCGAGGCGCGCGCAGAGCTCGAGCGGCGCAATGCCGGCTATCTGGCGCGCGCCGAAACGATCGTGCGCGACCGCATCCTGCCGGCGCACAGGCGGGCGGCGGCTTTCCTGCGGTCGGATCGGATTAACGCCACCGACGAAGCCGGCGTTGGACGCTTGCCCCAAGGCAGCGAGTTCTACGCAGCGGCGCTGCGCATCGAGACAACGACGCAGCTGGGGCCTCAAGAGATTCACCGCATCGGCCTGCAGCGCGTGCGCACGCTCAGCGATGAACTCGACATCGCGCTGCGGCGCGTGGGCCTGACAGAAGGCCCGGTTGGCGTGCGCCTTGCGCAACTCACCGCCGATCCCCGCCACCAATACGAAGACAGCGACGAGGGACGCGCCCAACTGATGGCCGACGTGCAAGCGCGCGTGAATCGGGTTTTGCAGCGGGCCCCGCAATGGTTTGGCCGCATGCCGCGTGCGCGCCTGGAAGTGCGCCGGGTGCCGCCCATGCTGGAAGCTGGCCAACCGGGCGCCTATTACGAGCCGGCGTCAATCGATGGCGACACCCCCGGCATCTATTATATCAATCTGCGCAGCCTTGCGGAAATGACGCGCATCGATTTGCCGACGCAGGATTATCACGAAGCCGTCCCCGGCCATCATTTTCAAACCGCGCTTGCACAGGAGAACCGCGCCGCGCCACTTTTGCGACGGCTCTCATCCTTCAATGCCTACAGCGAGGGCTGGGGTCTTTACGCTGAGCAATTTGCCGACGAGCAGAGCTTCTACGATGGCGATCCGATTGGCCGCATCGGCTATCTGCGTTGGCAGCTGTGGCGCGCGGCGCGGCTGGTGGTCGACACCGGGCTGCACGCGCAGGCTTGGACGCGTCAGCAGGCGGTCGACTATCTCATCGCCACGACCGGCGACACTCCGGGCGTGATCGTGACCGAAGTCGACCGGTATATCGTCTGGCCGGGCCAGGCGTGCGGTTACGAGCTGGGCCGCCGTGAGATCGTGCGCCTGCGCGAGCGGGCTCGTAATGCGCTCGGTCCGGACTTCGACGTGCGCGGCTTCCACGACACTGTGTTGCTCAACGGCGAGGTCCCGCTTGGCGTGCTGGGGCAGCTGGTAGAGGATTGGATTCCAGAACAGCGACGCCAAGCCGAGCGTGAGCGTCGGCGGCGCTAGAGCGCCTCTGGACTTCTAGGTAGAGTCACGGACACATGCGCGTGAAGGCGAAAAGCGCCGCGCACGCGCCTCATCTTGGCCGCGTTCGGCGTGCTCGCTTACCGCGTCAAACAAGGCCGTGTCCGGACGGCGGAGGGGAACGTCCAATGATCGTCAACGCCAAGCGCGCGAGCCTTTTGTGCGCCCTTATTCTTGCCGCCTGTGTTGCGCAGGCGCCCGAGCCGCCGCCGCCACCGCCCATGCCGCCACCGCCGCCGCCGCCGGTGGTGGCGCAGGAAGCGGACGCTATGCGGACGCGCGCTCTTGGGGCCATCGCAGCGGCGCCTTATGCCCAGACGGCCCCGCAGCCCATGCCGGGCGATGTCGACCGCGAGCGTTACGAAGACGTCGAGATCAACCCGATCCACATCGCCGCGGAAGAACCGGTCTCGACATTCTCGATCGACGTCGACACGGCCTCGTACTCCAACGTTCGGCGGATGTTGAACGCCGGGCGTTTGCCTCCGCGCGATGCCGTGCGCATCGAGGAGCTGATCAACTACTTCCGCTACAATTACCCGCTTCCGCAAGACCGCGCGCAACCCTTCTCCACCAACGTGACGGTTGCGCCCTCGCCCTGGGCCGAGGGCCGCCAGCTCGTGCACATCGGCCTGCAGGGTTACAATATCGTTCCGCGCGAACGGCCGCCGCTCAATCTGGTGCTGCTGCTCGACGTGTCTGGGTCGATGGGCGAGCCCAACAAACTGCCGCTCGTCCAGCAGAGCTTTCGCATGCTGATCGACCAGCTCACAGCGCGCGACCGCGTGTCGATCGTGGTTTATGCCGGCGCGGCCGGCGCGGTGCTTGAACCGACGCCCGGCAATGAACACGGGCGCATTCTCGCCGCGCTCGATAATCTATCGGCCGGCGGCTCGACGGCCGGCGGCGAGGGACTACGCCTCGCCTACGCCTTCGCCGAGCAGAACTTCAACGCCAATGCTGTGAATCGCATCATTATCGCCACCGATGGCGACTTCAATGTCGGCATCAACGATCCGCAACAATTGCAGGACTTCGTCTCGCGCAAACGCGAAACTGGCATCTACCTTTCGGTGTTCGGCTTCGGCGGCGGCAATTACAACGACGCGCTGATGCAGCGCTTGGCGCAGAACGGCAACGGCGTCGCCACTTACATCGACACGCTGGCCGAGGCGCGCCGCGTGCTACGCGACGAGATGGCGTCGAACATGTTCTCGATCGCCAACGACGTGAAGATCCAGGTCGAGTTCAACCCGCAACGCGTCGCTGAATATCGCCTGATCGGCTACGAGACGCGCATGCTGCGCCGGGAGGACTTCAACAACGATCAGGTCGACGCCGGCGAGATTGGCGCGGGCCATTCGGTCACGGCGATCTATGAGATCACGCCGGTCGGCGGCCCCACGTTCACCGAGCCGCTGCGTTATCAGGAGCGCCAGGCTCCGGCCTCCTCGACAGCCAACGAGATCGCGTTCCTGCGCATTCGTTATAAGCTGCCGGGCGAAGAACGATCGCGCCTGATCGAGCGTCCAATCACCAGCAGCGACGCGGTCGCCAATATCACGCAAGCGCCGGAATACGTGCGCTTCGCCACGGCGGTCGCGGGCTACGGCCAGCTGCTGCGCGGCGATCCCTACCTCGCAGACGGCTACGGCTGGGACGACGTCATCAATCTTGCGCAGACCGCGCGCGGGCGTGACGAATTCGGCTGGCGTGCGGAATTCGTCCAGCTCGCGCGCTCCGCGGCGTCCGCCGCTGCGTTGCCGACGGCGCAAAACACGCCGCGTCCGGAACCCAGGCCAAGGCCGCGTTGATCTCAAGCGGACGGAGCGCACGCGCGCTCCGTCCGTCCATTTCCCGAAGCGAGCTGCTTAGTAGCCAAAGACTCGCACGCAAGATTGCAGATCAGCATTGCGCGCCGCCGCCACGCAGCGGCGTCAGCAGATGAGGCGCCGGGTGGTCTCCGTAGCGCTCGCAAATACGCTCGTGGCGCACCCTCCTCCGCCGTCAGAACACGCGCGAGATCACGTGCGTCGCCGTATTTGTCGAACGTGGCGAAGCCACGCTGGCGCAACAGATTCTGCGCCTCCTGCGCCGCTCGCAGCGCCTGCCGCCGCCGGCGGACCGCCGCCTCCGGCGCGTCAATGCGCAAGCCGTACGCGCCGGATATGCCAATGTCGAATACGTGTGGAAAGCAACGCCGCGCAAACTCCGAGAACAAGGCATAACGCACGCGGCATTCAGGCGGGAGCGCGAAGCCGAAGCGCAGCCAATCGGGATGCGCAAGCGGCGTCCGCGCGCCGAGCCGCTCGTGCGCAATGATCCTGCGCAGATAGCCCTCTTGCCGGAACACGAGATTGAGCTGCTCAGGAAAGGAGACACGCTCCGGATCAAGCAGGCGACCCTCGACGCCGGCGATCATGCGCGCAGCGCCCGGCGCTTTGCGGTTGGCTTTTTCGAACACTTCTATTGCCGCGCCGACATCGAGACGTTCATCGCCCGACGCATAGTGACTGCCGATGGCAGGCCCGCCGAGCTGGCCGATAAGGGCGCAAGATTCCGGCGCCAATCTGCGCCACGCCTGATTGAAGTGCGCCAGCAGCAGGTCCGTCCAATGCGCGCCGTTGTCGTAGGCGCGTTTCAAGTCCGCAAACGACACGCGTTCGTCCGTCGTCGAGATGAGTTCATGGCGCACGCCCAGGCGTTTGGTCAGCTTGCGGGAAATTTCATGATCCAAGCCGCCGGGCGCGCCCCAAGTTACGGCGAGAACGCGCTCCTTGAGTCCGAACTCGAGCGCCATGCACAGGATGAAGCGGCTGTCCTTGCCGCCGCTGAGCGGAATGACGATGTCGCCCTCCGCACCCGCGAAGGCATGCTCGAAGACGGCGAACGCAGTGCGGCGCATGCGATCTATGAGTTCGGCGCGGGGAAGGAGCGCGAGCTCTTGCTTGAGCACGCGGAAATCCTCCCCGGCGAACAGGTTCAACACCTCCCAGCGCGGTTCGCTGACATACGCGTATTGAAGAAAAAGACGCGCTTTCTCGAGAAGCGACGGATGCTGGTCTGGCACGCTGCGGTTCCCCGCTCGCCAACGCGCCCAACCAGCGTCCGTTCCCTTGCTTTACGCCGCCCAGATCAACCGCACGCCGCCTTCTTGCGCAGCTTCGAGCAGTTCTGCGTCGAAGCACGGCCCGTTCATCACCGGCTTCAGCGCTTGTACAAGATCGGATTCCACGTACTCGCGCGCATCGCGTTCGTCGTGCTGATGCACGAGCACGTGCGTGGCGCCCAAGAGCTGCGCCTCAGGCCACTGTTCATGCGCCGCAAGACGCTTGGCTAGATTTCCCGTGCGCGACAGAAACAGCGGCGTCCAGCCGCGGCCGGCGGGGCCGGGCCTCGCAAAGCAATACACCGCGGCCGCTGAGGAAAACTGTTCGTCCGGCGCATGCACGCTAAACCGATGCAGCCGCCCTGAAACTCCACGGAAAATCGCTTCGGACATTCGACGCCCCCAAGTCTCGCTCTATTCGTTCGTGCTATGTTCTGGTCTGATACCTGAGTCCGATGTTCTTGTAAAGTTCCATTGCGCTTTCGAACTCAAATGCCACGCCCGCCTGGACTTTCGCCCACGCGCGGAGCCTGCGATCATGCATGACATGTCCCATCGCCACGGCGCGGAGGAGCGCGCCCAGCAAATTTCGGAAGCGGAACGCCGCTGTGCAGACGCCGGCGAGAGCCTGACGCCACTGCGCCGGCGCGTCCTTGAACTGCTCTGGGAGCAGGAAGGCCCCGCCAAAGCGTATGATCTCCTCCCGCTTCTCGACTCCGAACGCGGCCAAGCCAAGCCGCCCACGATCTATCGCGCGCTCGACTTCCTCGTGCGCATGGGGCTCGCCCACCGCCTGGAGAGCCTCAACGCCTTCGTCGCCTGCGAGATCGGCGCGTGCGCGCGCTCGACCATCTTTCTCATCTGTGAGAATTGCGGCGCGACTGAAGAGTTCGATGCCGGCCACGCCTTGGTGGACCTCACTGAAGCGGCAAAACGCGACGGCTTCGCCATCCATCGCACCATGATCGAAGCGAGCGGCCTCTGCTCGGCGTGCCAAGCCGCATGAGCAACCGTCAGGCGCCCCTGCCCGCGCCGCTTTACCAGGGCAGCGTAAACACGTGGGAGTGCGACGAGGGCGGACACCTAAACGTCCGCTTCCACTTTGAGCGCGCCATGATCGGCCTCGCGCACATGGCGCGAGCGCTCGAGATTCCGCGCGCTTTCACGGCCAACGCCGGTTCAACGCTCGTCCCGCTGGGGGCGCACGTGCGCTTCCTCAGGGAGGCGCGTCCCGGCGCGCCGCTCGCCATGGTCGGCGGCGTTGTCGAGTTCGGCGAACAGGACGCCGTGTTCTGCCTCGACATGCGACACGCGGACGGCGCGCCAGCGTCGTGCTTCACGATCCGCGCTGCGCATGCGGACACGCGCAGCTTCCGTCCCTTCGGTTGGTCAACGCGCACGCGCGAAGCGGCGAAAAGGATCGCCTGCGCACTTCCCGAACACGCCTGCCCCCGCTCGATCGATCTCTCCGTTCCGCCCAGCGACGCTTCACGGCAAGGCGCCATCGATGCGGGCGCGACGCGCATCGGCGCGAGCATCGTCTATCCCGACCAATGCGACGCGTTCGGCCGCTTGCGTCCGGAGCATTTCATCGGCCGCACCTCGGACTCGGTGCCGAATTTGCTCGCGCAATGGCGGCGGGAAGCCGGCGCCGCCGCCAACACCGAGCCCGCCGGCGCGGTGGTCGAGGCGCGCATGGTCTTCCGCCGCTTCCCGCGTCCCGGCGATTTGATCGAGATCTTCTCCGGCGTCACTGAGGTTGGTGAAAAGACGCTGCGCCTCGGGCATTGGATCGTCGACCCCGAGAGCGGATGCGCGTGGGCGAGCATGGAGGCGGTCGCACTCACGTTCGACACGGTCACGCGCAAAGCCATCGCGCCCAGTCCGGAAGCGCGCGCAGCGATGCAAAAGCGCATCATCAAGCTTCCAGTCTGCCCAGCGCCTTAGAGGGACTCGAGGTCGTCGTTGTATTTCCGCCCGGCGCGAGCCAGCAGCGCCGCGCTTTCAATTGCGGAGCGCACGCGATCGGGACGTTCGAACGGGAGCATGTGGCTTGCGCCCTCTACGGTCGCGACGCGTGCATGCGGCTTGATCGCCTCAAGCTTGTGCAGGCACGCAGGCGAAAGCGTCGAATGATGCTCCGCACGCAGCACTACCATGGGGTCGGTGACCTTGCGCAAGGCGCCCCAGGGATCGTGGCGTTGCGCTGAAAAGGTGGCCGCTTCGAATATGGGCCTGCAA
>CAZHWA010000089.1:0-7424 GCA_964536175.1 uncultured Terricaulis sp.
ACTAGCATCTGCAGCCGCCTGGAAGAAAATGGCGCCCCGGCTCGTTGAACGGAACAGCAGATGGCGAGCGCCGCCGACCAGTTTCGCGCCGAGGTCGCCGCCCTGCTGCCGCGCCTGCGCCGCTTCGCGCGGGCGCTGACGGGACAGGCGGCGGACGCCGACGACGTGGTGCAGATCGCGCTCGAGCGCGCCTTGCAGCGGGCCGAGCAGTTCGAGCCCGGCACCCGGCTCGAAGCGTGGCTCTCCGCCATCGTGCGCAACGCCTGGATCGACGAAGCGCGTGCGCGCGCGCGGCGCGCCAAGGTGTTCGCGCCCGCCGAACTCGGCGAGCGCGTCGGCAGTGACGGAGAAGCGGCGATGCATGCAGCTCTTGAGGCCAGGGACGTGTGGACCGCGATGCAGGCGTTACCGGAGGAACAGCGCGAAGCGGTCGCCATGGTATGCGTGGAGGGGATGGCCTACCGCGACGCCGCCGCTGCGCTCGGCGTGCCCCTGGGCACGCTGACCAGCCGCCTGGCGCGCGGGCGCGAGGCGCTGGCCAAGATGCTCGGAGGCGCGGCGTGAAGATCGACGACGACAAGCTCATGGCCTTCGCGGACGGCGAACTGTCGTCGACCGAGCGCGCGGAGATCGAGCGCGCGCTGGCGCAGGATCCGGCGCTGCGCGAGAAGCTCGCCGCGCACCAGCGCCTGCGCGCGCATCTCTCGCAGGCGTTCGACGGCACGCTCGACGAACCCGTGCCGCAGCGGTTGCGCGACATCCTCGAACCGCCGGCGGCGCAAGCGCCGGCGCCGCCGGGCGCCGATGTCGTGGACCTGGCCGCACGGCGCGAGACGAAATGGTCGATACGCGAGTGGGGCGCGATGGCCGCGAGCCTCGCCGCCGGCCTCGTCATCGCCTTCGGCGTCACCAGCCTGAACGCGCCGATGATGGCGGCGACCGGCGACGGTTTGAGCGCCCGCGGCGCGCTCGCCGCCGCGCTCGAGGCGCGACTGGCGGCTGAGGACGGCGCGGGCCAAGTGCGCATCGGCCTCAGCTTCCGGGAGCGCGACGGCGGCTTCTGCCGCACTTTCGATCTCACCCGCAGCGACGTTTCCGGCCTCGCTTGCCGCGAGGACGGCGGCTGGAGGATCGAGATGACGTCGGCTCACCCCGCCGGCGGCGAAGTGCGCATGGCCGGCGTTGCGCCGGAGGTGCTCGCCGCGGTGGAGGCGCGCATCGCCGGAGAGCCGCTCGACGCCGTCGCCGAAGCGCGCGCGCGCGACGCAGGTTGGCGCTAGGCGCTGTGTGCGCGCCCGCTCGGCTGAGCGCGAGATTCGTCAAACAGATGCTGTGGTTCGCCGCAAGTTGCGCCGCAGGCCGCGCCGCGCCGATGAAGGCGAGTGTCCCTTGTCGGCATGTAGCGCACGAGCGCAGGCGCCCGCTTTTGATGCGAACCCCTTTGCTGGCGGGCGCCTCTACCTGCCAGTCCGCGTGGCGGATCGAGCCCCGTCTTCAGTCGCCGACCATCTCGATCGTTTGCGGCGCTCTTCAACGCCGCCGCCGGTCGAGCGCCTCTGGGGCGGAGGACGTTCCAGCACATTCGGCGCCACACGTTCCACCCGCTCAGCCTTGCTCCGAGCGTTTTCGTCGTCATCGCAGGGTGACTTGCCGACGCCGGAGGAACGTTGCCGAAGCTTCGGCTGCGCCTCCCGAGGACTTTTGCCCACCGCAAAGTCTGACTGGCGCCGATGGCGTTCAGGTGGATGACTACGCCGCGCGCAAGACGGCGCTTGTCCGCCGCATTCAGGTGCTGGCCCAGCAGCACTTTGCGTGAGACCGGCAATGACGAAAGTGGGATCAAGCGGCAGGAGAGGGGACTGATTCGACCGCGGCAAACTGCCTGAGGCGACTGCATGAATGACACGCAATTCCTGCTGATCTATGGCTCGAGCGCGAACCCTTCGGGAATTCCGATAAAGGTCGTCTAATGCCGCAGCCATTTCGGCCTCCGTGCCAGGAAGGGCTCATCCGCGCCGAGCCGCGCGCCGTGGGCCGCGAGATCGCACCGTTCCGCCGGCGCATGGTGCTCGCAGCGTGCATCCTCGCTTCGTCGATGGCCTTCATCGACGGCTCGGCGCTTACGGTGGCGTTGCCAGCGCTGCGGCAGACGCTCGGCGCCGATCTTGGCGCGCTGAATTGGGTGCTGAACGTCTATGTGCTGGCGCTGGCGTCGCTGACTTTGATCGGCGGCGCGCTTGCCGACGCATACGGTAAGGGCGCGATGCTGGCGCTGGGCTGCGCCTTGTTCGGCGTGGCCTCCGCCTGGTGCGCACTGGCGCCCGACATTGGCGTGCTGATTGCCGCGCGTGCGCTGCAAGGGGTAGCGGCGGCGATTCTGACGCCGTCGAGCCTGGCGCTGATCGGCGCCGTTTACCCCGACGATCAACGCGGCGGCGCCATCGGCGTCTGGGCTGCGGCCTCGGCGATCACCACCGCGGGCGGGCCGCTCTTGGGCGGCTGGCTGGTCGAGCAATTCGGCTGGCAAGCCGTGTTCTGGATCAATCCGCCGCTCGCACTCGCTGCGGCGGCATTGACGCTTAGCTTCGCGCCGCCGGCGCCGCGCACGCACCGACGTTTCGACTTTGTCGGCGCGGCGTTGTTGGCAGGCGGGCTCGGCGCGCTTGCCTATGGCTTGAGCGCGCTCGGCCAGGCTGCCATTGGTGCGGACGCTGCCTCGACCCTCATCGCCGCACCGGTGTTGCTTGCGGGCTTTCTCCTGTTCGAGGCGCGCACGCGGGACCCGATGATGCCCTTGTCGATCTTCCGCAATCACACGTTCAGCGCGCTCAATGCGGCGACGCTGCTGGTCTATGCGGCGCTGGCGTTGATGTTCTTCTTGGCGCCGTTTCATTTGAGCGATGTCTATCGGTTGGCGCCGATCGAAGTCGGGGCCGTGTTCTTACCGTTCACGCTCGGCGTCGGCGTCTTGTCGCGCTTCTTTGGCGCTTACGCCGACAGACGCGGCGCGCGCCCTCTGCTCATTGCCGGACCGCTCGTGGCGGGCGCGGCGTTCGCGTGGATGGCGCTTGCAAGCGCGTGGGGCCTGGAGGCTGGCATGATCGCGCCGATGGCGCTGCTCGGCCTGGGCTTCGCGATCTGGGTCGCGCCCTTGACCGCCAGCGTGATCGCCAGCTTGGGCAAGGCGCAGGAAGGCTTGGCCTCCGGCGTCAACAACGCGGTCAGCCGCGTGGCGCAGCTCGTCGGCGTCGCCGCGGCCGCGGCATTGGGCGCCTCGCTTTCCGGCTTCGTTGCAGGGATGTGGCTGGCGGCGGCTTTGGCGGGCCTGGGCGCCGCGACGCTCTTCTTTGCTCTCCGCGGCGACAGGTCGTTGGCATTCAGCGCAGGGCGCGCCGACTGATGTCTGGATTCGGACGGCGTTCGCTTCCCACGACCGAGTGCTGGCCCCGGGGATCCTCTCGACCGCGCGTGACTCTCCAGCCAATGCCGTGCAAGCCCTGAGCCCGTGAGCAAGAAGACGCAGATCGTGGTCGTCGGCGGCGGCGCGGGCGGGCTGGAGCTGGTGCGCAAGCTCGGGCGCGCCTTCCGGCGCAAACATTTCGACATCATCTTGGTCGAGCCGCATCAGACCCACATCTGGAAGCCGCTGCTGCACGAAGTCGCCGCAGGATCGCTCGACGCCAATCTCGACGAAGTCGGCTATCGCGAGCACGCGCACCGCTGGAACTATCGCTTCTTCCAGGGTCGCCTCGAAGCCATCGACCGCGATGGGCGCCAGGTCATCGTCGCGCCGCTCCTGGACGAGGACGGTTCGGAAATCATCGGCCGCCAGCGCATCCGCTACGACTATCTCGTGCTCGCCATCGGCTCGGTGACCAATCCCTTCAACACGCCCGGCGCTGCGCGCCACTCGATCTTCCTCGACGATCGCGCCCAGGCTGACCGCTTCCGCCTCAGGCTCCTCAACCAATGCCTGCGCGTATCGCGGCTGATGAGCGAGGACCCCAGGAGCGACGCGCGCGTGCGCGTCGCCATCGTCGGCGGCGGCGCCACCGGCGTTGAGCTTGCGGCGGAGCTCTACAATGCAGCGGCGGGCCTCAGGCATTACGGGCTCGAAGTGTTCGACGAAAGCCGACTGGAAATCACGCTGTTGGAAGCGGGCCCGCGCATCCTGCCGGCGCTGCCGGAGAAGCTGGCCGATGCGGCCCGCGAGGAGCTGGAGGCGCTGGGCGTGCGCGTGCTGACCGGCGCGCGCGTGGCGGAGGTGACGGCCCAGGCCGTGGTGACCGCGGCCGGAGAGAGCATCGCCGCCGACCTGCGCGTGTGGGCCGCGGGCGTGAAGGGCGCGGACTTGCTGAAGGACATCGCGGGCCTTGAGACCGACCGCGACAACCGCCTGGTTGTGCACGCCACGCTGCAGACGACGCGTGACCCCCGCATCTTCGCCATCGGCGATTGCTGCGCCTGTCCCCAACCGGGCAGCGACCGGCCCGTGCCGCCGCGCGCGCAAGCCGCGCACCAGATGGCCGACACTGCGCTCAAGAACCTGCGCCGCATCTGCGCGGACCGCGAGCTCGAACGCTTCGTCTATCGCGATTTCGGTTCGCTGGTGTCGCTCAGCCGCTACTCGACAGTGGGCTCGCTGATGGGCGGCCTCATCGGCGGCAAGCTGGCGATCGAAGGCAGGCTCGCGCGTTTCGTCTACCTGTCGCTCTACCAGATGCACCTCATCGCCATCCATGGCTGGGTGCGCGGAGTAGCGCTGATCCTGGTCGGCCACGTCAACCACGTGATCCGCCCACGTCTCAAGCTGCACTAGCCTGAGCGCCGCAGGTCCGGGTGTGCCGGGTTGGCGATCATGTTTTTCGCCGCGTCAGAGCCCGTCTGGGCCCGCTTCCGCGATCCTGGCCGCTGCAAAGCTATGTCGGCGCACCTTTGAGCCGTCAGGCATCCTTGACGCTGCCGTGGGAGCTGCTGTGATAAGCCTGCGTTCGTGGATCGAAGACGCGGAAGTCCGACGCCTTGTAAATGGCCTTCACCCGATTGAAGTCGTTGCAGGCCATCGACAGCGCTTCCACCGCGTCAGCGGCCTCGACCTCATACGAGTGGACGACACGGTTGGTCGGGCCTTCGATGAATTCCAGGCGGAACTTGGCGGTCTCCATCGACTCGAGCATGGGCTGCGTCGCGGACTTGTTCAACTGGACCGAAGCCCGGGCACCTGGCGGCAGGAGGCGCCACATGGCGCGAACCGTCTGCGATCGCTTTGGCTCATTGTCTCACCGCCGAGCGAAGGCCATGTCATCTTGGCGATGCGGAAGTGGTGGGCGTCGCGCGCTGACGCGCGCCGGGCTCTCGTCGCGTTCCGCGACCGAGCCGCGCTTCACGCGTCTCGGCCCTTCGGGCTTCGATCCCTGACGCAAGCCGCGTCTGCTTCGGAGCACGGGCCGACACGACGACCGGCAGGGAACAGCATCGAATGCGGACACTCGACGCTCGCGGCTGGGCCGGCAATGATTGGCCCGTTCCTGCCAATCGGCACTGATCTCGAAGTGTCAGTTTGACGTCCAAATTCGGACATCGCGGTTAAGCCGCTCCGCATACACGCCGAAATCCAGCGGCGGCGAATTGGACCATGCGCGGTTCGATTGCGGCGATGTCGGTGGAGCGGCACTTGCCCTTCGACAGGCGGTCGATGCGGTCCGTCTCGGAGAGCGTGAGCAGAAGCGCCCCAGAAAGGAAGTGATAGGACCAGTAGAGGTCGACGTCGCTCGCGTCCGGCAGCACCTTACGAATGATGTCGATCAGCCGTTGGATCACTGGATCGAAGGATCGTGTCATCACTTCGCCGCCCCATTCGTGTTTGTTGCCGACCTGGGCGACGAGCGTAAGGTAATTGCGCCAGCCGGGGCCCTCTTCAAACTTGGCGAGCGCAGGACGGAGGAAAGCGGCGATCGCGCCTTCGAGCGTGGCGCTGTCGCCCGCCTCGCTTTCGTACTGGTCGAGCGCGGCCATTCGCTCGGCGTTTACGACATCGGCGCGCCGGGCGAACACCGCGTCAAAGAGTTCGCGCTTGGTATTGAAGTAGTAGTGGATCATGGCCGGCGTGGCGCCGACCGCTTTGGCGACCGCGCGCGTGGAGACCGCGTCGTACCCCCGGCGCGAGAACTGTTCCTCGGCAACGTCCAGGATGCGCTCGCGAAGGTCGGGGTCGGCGCCGTTCTTGGGCGGCCGTCCAGGCTTGGCCCTTGGAGTCGCCGCCACCGCCGCGCGCGCCTGAGTGATTGTTTTCACGGCTCAATTTGCTCCCGAACCAGGGTTCAGCGCCCCCGCATCGAAACACTGTTGACAGACTTAGCAGGGAGCGGGATAGCTTTCAAAATTAATCGACCGCTTGATTAATAGCGGCGGGGGAGGAGCACATGACGAAGCGTGGGACTTGGGCTGCGCTGCTCTACGCAGGTGTAAGTGGATTGGCGGTGGCCGCCGCTCCGCCCGCAGCCGCGCAAGACGTCGCTGCGAGCGAGGAGGAAGAGGCGATCGTCGTAACGGCGCGCCGGCGCGAAGAAGCACTGCAGGACGTGCCGGTGGCGGTGACCTCGTATTCCGAACAGGCCCTCGCGGCGGCAGGCGCGCAGGATCTGACGGCGATCAGCCAGGCGACGCCCAACACCACACTGGAGAATTCGCGCGCCACAAACTCAACGCTGACGGCTTTCATACGCGGCGTGGGACAGCAGGATCCCGTGGCCGGTTTTGAGCAGGGCGTCGGCATCTATCTCGACGACGTGTATCTCAACCGGCCGCAGGCGGCCGTGCTCGACATCTACGATCTCGAGCGCATCGAAGTTCTGCGCGGGCCGCAAGGCACGCTTTACGGCCGCAATACGATAGGCGGCGCTGTCAAGTATGTCACGCGCAGGCTCAATCCAAGCGATCCCACGCTCAGGGCTCGCTTCGCTTATGGCAGCTATAATCAAATGGATGTCGTGCTGTCCGGTTCGGCGCCCTTGTCGGACACGTTCCGCGTGGGCGGCGCAGCAGCCGCGTTCGTACGCGACGGATTCGGCGAGAACCTCACGACCGGCGAGGACAATTACGACAAGGACGTATTCGCCGCGCGCATTTCCGCCGAGTGGGAGCCCTCGCCGGACTTCCTCGTCCGCATGTCGATGGATCACACCGAGGACAATTCCTCGCCCCGCCATGGCTACCGGCTGCTGCCCTCGGTCTCGCCCGGGCAGCCGTTCCTGCTTGACGGCGACTATGACACGACGGCCGGCGTGACGGCGCTTGCGCCGTTCTCGCGCAACCGCGTCGAAGCGACCGGCGGGCAGGTCATGATCGACTGGTCGCCGGCGGAGAATTGGCTCATCCGGTCGATCAGCGCCTATCGCCAGGACGACTCGGAGTCGCTCATCGAT
>CAZHWA010000090.1:0-7412 GCA_964536175.1 uncultured Terricaulis sp.
GGGAAGGGTTCACCTGTCGTAGGCGCAAGGATTCGACGGTATCAAAGAGCTGCTGCAAGCCTTTCAAGGAGAAGCGTCCAGGCTTCACAGGAATAAGCACACGCTCGGCAGCCGCTAGGGCGTTCAACGTCAATCGGCCAAGCGAAGGCGGGCAGTCGATCACGATAAAGCGATAGGTGTCTTTGACGGGTTCCAAGGCCTCTGCAAGTCTCGTCGCCGGTATGTCGTCGGCTTCCAGTGTCGCTAAGCCTACATCCGCAGGCAGGAGCGAAAGGGCGTCAAAGCGGGTCTTGATAATGGCGTCCTGCGCCGTGCATTCACCCATTAGCACCTCGGCTACGGTGTTATCTAGGTCAGATTCACGAATCCCTAAACCGGCCGTAGCGTTTCCTTGGGCGTCCATGTCAATCAGCAGGGTAGGCGCTTGGGTCGCCCACATTGCCGCTAGGTTAATGGCGGCCGTCGTCTTGCCTACGCCGCCTTTCTGGTTTGATAGGGCAAGGGTCTTCGCCAATGGCGCACCTTCCTTCCTCGTTCTCTACAGCCGGTCGTACACGTCGCCTCTCGGCCGTATGGCGTAAACGTGCAGGGTTTCGGTCTGGTCGTCAGGCTCAAAGATGATTCGCCACTTGCCGACACGGCTTGAGCGTTCACCCTCTACGCCTTGCAAGGGTTTGCTTTGCTCGTAAGGCGCTTCGGCCAGTTCCTCCAAACGTGTAATAAGGCGCTTCTGTGTCGGCCGGTCGCAGCGTTCCAGGTAACGCCGCGCCGCTCGGTAAAGGCATACCTCATAAGCCAAGGTCGCGCTTCACCTTTTCCAAACTCTCGCCGCCGCCTCGGGCACGCTCGGCCTTGCTCTCCTCGATGTCGGCGCGCTCCTGGTCGCTTAGAGGGTCTGTGTCCGTCTCCTCGATCAGCCAGCGCATATAATCAAGCACTTCCTGGGCGTCCTCGTCCTTTAGGCGCTCGGCAAGCTCTCGTATTCGGTCTTTGGTCGTCGCCATATCTAGGGCACCTCCTGCGCTACTTGAATAGCTTTCGCAAGGCTTTGCCGGTTGCTCTCCCCGCAGCTCGTCGCGCAATCCGCTTGCCTACCGTTCCCCGCTTAACTGCGTTCACGTCGCCCAGCAGCCGGGCCAGCCAATAGAGAAAGCCTCGGGTCTTGTTTAGGCTCATAGGGTCGCCTCCCCACGGTAAAGGGTCAGGGCCTCCAACACTACCGGCCAGAGTGTGCCGTCTAAGGTGTCGGCCATCCTCGCAAGGTCTACCTGTGCGCCACCGTTGAAAAGGTTACGGGCTAGGTCGATCAGTAGCGCCTCGCCGCCGGTCAGGTCTACCTCCTGGCGCAGTTGATCCAAGTAAGCGCAGCCGTCCGCAAAGTCCATGTAGGGCCGCACCTTCGCCCAAAGGGAATCAATCGCCGTAACGATTAGCAGCATAGCCTGCCATTGCTTGTCGGGTTCTGTCCCTCGTCGGGCTTCGCTGTATTCCCGCAGCGCCGCCTTGTAGCGAAAGACGCGAGCACTTGCCACCTGTGCAGGCATGGGTTACTCCTCCTTGCGGGCCTGGTTGCTTGCCGCTTGCAAAAAGGCCTCTAGGTCGTCTTCCCGCACACGCCACAACCTGCCCAGCTTCACGCCTTCAAGCCGTCCTTCATTCAGCCACCTGTAAACGGTCCTTTCGACTACCTGCAGCCGCTCGGCTATCTGCTCGGGCGTCAATAACTTGTCACTCATACGGCCGCCTCCTTCGTGTTATGGATATTATAGTACACTTGTGTCTTGACTACAACACCGTTAAACATTAGAATAACCTTAAAGAGCTAACGTCCGATAATCAAAGGTTATCGGACACTAGAAAACGTGAAGGGGTTGCAGGGGATATGCCACACGCCGTAACGGTTCGCAAAGCAAACGAGGTCAGCACCGAAACGCTTAGCGAAGCGGCCGAACAGTACCGCAGGGGATCGAAAGCCGCCGCCACGATGAAGGCCTACGGCTTTGACTTGAAAGACTTTGCCGCCTGGTGCGAAGAACAGGGCACCGGCTTCCTTCCGGCGACACCTCGGGCCGTTGCCGACTACCTCACGCACCTTGCTACCGTGAAGGGCTACAAGGCGGCCACCCTGCAGCGTCGGATCAGCGCCATTAGTCAGCTCCACCAGGCACACGAATACGAAAGCCCCACACAAAGTCATGTCGTGCGCTCAGTCATGGCAGGCATACGCCGCAAGCATGGCACCGCTCAGAAGGGAAAGGCGGCGCTTCGCACCGATGATTTGCGCCGTATGGTCGAGGCCTTGCCGGATAGCCTTCTAGGGATTCGAGACAGGGCGCTCTTGGTTGTAGGGTTTGCGAAGGCTTTTCGCCGGTCAGAGTTGGTCGGCTTGGACGTGGAAGACGTGGAGTTTAGCAAAGAAGGGCTTATCGTCACGCTGCGGCGCTCGAAGACGGATCAGGAGGGTCAGGGCGAACGCTTCGGTATTCCCTACGGGTCGAATCCCCTTACGTGTCCTGTCCGGGCTTTGCAGGAATGGCTTTGGCGTTCGGGCATCGAATCCGGGCCACTCTTTCGGCCGATTAACCGACACGGCCACATTCAGCCAAAGCGCCTTTCTGATAAAGCGGTCGCCCGGATTGTGAAGCGGTCGGCTAAAGCGGTCGGCCTCGATCCGGCAGACTATGCGGGCCATAGCCTCCGGGCCGGGTTCGCCACCGAAGCAGCTTCCCGCGGCGTCTCCGAACGGGCCATTATGAAGCAGACAGGGCACAAAAGCCTTACCACGGTTCGCCGCTACATTCGTGAAGGGTCCATGTTCCAAGACAATGCGGCCGCACAGGTCGGGCTTTAATGCGAAAGAGATATGGTGCTGCTGATTCATCCAGCCGCACTTTACGGAAAGAGGTCGTCTCCTTCCCATCCTGATAATTTCCAGCTTCCGTTCACCTTTACAAAGGTGTAGGTGATCGTCTCTGTTCTGGAGTAGAATGGGTTCGACTTGACGTTGGTATTCACGGCCGCCTCAGCCTTCGCCTGGGTATTCGTAGCACTGATAAGGTTGAAGTCCAAAACTTTCATTTCTGAATCACCCCAGGCAAGGTGATGACCACCGATCTCGACTTTCACATCATTTTCAATATCAGAGGTTGCGTAAAAGGCAGCTTCCGACTGATTATTTTCTGATGCGGCCTGCATGATCGCGTTTAGGGTGTTGTGGGTTTGAGTTTTAATAGCATCCTTGTCAACGCCCCCAGAACCTCCTACTCCACTGTTTCCTCCCATGCACCCCGCTAAAATCAATAACCCCACAAGAATGACTGTTAGACGTGCGCAATGTCGCAACATGTTTCCCCCTCCCCTGTTTCCGGGTTTTCTATCGTATATAGTCACCTCCTCTTTTTTCCAAGCTTTTAGATTGTTCTACAGGGCTTAAATTACCTAGCGAGTCTGTCAGTCAGCAGGTTCAACTTCTCGGCCATTGCGATAAGGGAATCATGCTCGGCCTCTTGCGCCTCCCATTGCAGCCGCCGGTAGGTCTTCCAGTGCATCCCCTTGGGCTTCTCAGGAAAGGGCAGGGTCAGGTTTGCCGATCCCCCCAACCGCCGCCGTATCTCCTGCGCTTTACTCATAAGCCGGTCAGCTCGGTCTTCTCTCTGGCTCTCATACCCTAAACCGTAACAGTGACGACATAGGAAGTACCGGCCTACGCCGTACAGGATCGCCACCCTTCGGCCGCACGTAGCGCCAGGGCAGATAAACCAGGGCCGCGCTCCTCCGTAGTTGCAAGGCGTCCAGGTCAGAGGAACAGGCTCCTTGATGTCCTGCCATTCCCCGCCTTCGCGCCGGTAACGGTATTCGAGTGTAACCCTGTCTTTGTCGGCCTGCACCATGATAGACGCCACCTGCTCGCTCTCTCGCCACCAGCCCCAAGAAAAGCGCGTGCCGGGCTTTAGGAGTCCGTCACGCTGCCAGCGCCGCACATCTAAGCGCCGATAGCCTTCTACCGTGTCCTTTTTGCTCAATCTATACCAGTGTCCAGAGCCAGGGCCGCCCATGTCTTCGCCTCCTGTCACGGGGTTGGTTTCGCTAGAATCGCCAGCACACTCTTTTTTGGGTAGCGAATATTCGCCAGGGTTCTTTTCATGGGGTTGTTTCGCGAAACAACCTCTTGCATGGGGTGCGCCTTCACCTTACATGAGGGTTGCTTCGTTTTTCCCGAAATCATTAGGGAAATTATACCCTTTTACCCCCACTTTCGCACCTCTAATCCGCTCTACAAAGGCATTTCGCACCTGTCCCAAAAAGGTGCATTTCCTCACGTCTTTTTTAGGGGGTCAATTCAGTGCATATTCGGTCTAACCCCAGGGGGTCACGCGCGAGACGTTCCGGGGTTTTTGGAGGTGCCCCCTTCGGTCCCTGTCGCTGGGCTTTTCGCTCGATGAAGGGGGGGGAGTACCGCTCTTTTTTAGGTGTCGATTTATGTCGATTCGCGCCCCTTTCGCACAGTTTTTAACTCGCTTCACCCTTTTTAGGGATGTGCATAACGTCCGGGCCTTCCATGCGACGGCCGCAGCTCGTACATATCGGCGCGCTAGAAGGTGAGACAAACACCTCCACAATACGCCTGCACTTAGGGCAAGTGTACCGGCCTGCTCTCGCCTTCTTCATACGGCCGCCTCCTCTCTCTCGAAAACCTCCACCAGCACGCCAGATATAAGGCGCTTCGCTTCGTGTACCTGGCGCAGGGCCTCCGGGCTACAGCCGCTCAAAAGGCTTATTTCCTTTGCGGTATAGGTGACATACCCTTCGGGCGCTCGTTTCGCTGCTTCACTGTCCGCAGCTAAGACAATGCGCTCCCCCAGCGTTTCACTGTCGCTTAGCTCCCAGCCGTCGCCTTCGGTCGCCTCTTGCTCCTTGTCGCCCGGCCATTCGCCCACCTGCAGCACACCGGCCGCCCAGGCTTCGTTTACGTCCTTGTGCCCCCCGTAGGCCTCAGCCGGTAAGAAAGCGACCTTCTTGCCCCTTAGAAGCGCCTGCCGGGCCAACTCTTTCCACTTCCCGCCCGCTTCGTCTGCGTCCATTGCAAAGACAATCTGCCGAACGTTTCGCGCCCATTCCCAGCGCCAGCCGTCCACACCGTAAATGGCTACCGCTCGGCCGTAACCTGCTGCGATAAGAGAGAGGGCGTCAAAGCCCCCTTCACACACAAAAAGCGGTCCCTCTCCCGCTTTGAGGGCCGCCGCATTGAAGTAACCTTTATCACCCGGCAAATGGTCGTGTCGCTTGCTCTTAGGCACCTTCTCGGCCGATCCGACAGCACGGCCGTAGAGGTTCACCAGGCGTCCGCTCGGGTCAGTATGAGGGAACACCAGCCGCCCCCACTTCCAGTCTCGTACTTGGTGCGCCCACGTTCCCGGCGCAGCGTATCCCACGCCGCACCTCTGCGCGACTTCCAAGGGTATGCCCCGCCGCTTTAGGTACTCTTCGCCCAGGCTTCCCGGCAAGGCGTTCTGATAGGTCCGCAACAGGTCCGGCAGATCGTCCCTCGAAGGTTTCGGCGCTTTCCCAGGCTTTCTAAGGGGTTGTGTGTACGTCGAAGGGGTTTTATTGCTTAGGTGCCCCCGGCCGTCCTGCGGCCTCCTGTGGCTTCCTGGCGCACGTTCTTCTTGCCACCTCCGGCGCGCCTCTTCCGTGTATCCCCATGCACCGCAGGCAAAGCAGTTAAAGCGGCCGGTTTTCCGGTCGATCCGCAGGCTTCGTTGCTTGTCCGATCCGTGAAACGGGCAGAAGGCTCTTATTACGTTCCCGCCTTCGCCGTTTACAGGTCGGCAGGCGCTTATCTCCGCTTCGGTCAGGGTCAGGTTTTCGTTTGCGCCGTAGCCTTGCGGTATCACCTGCGGGCCACCTCCCGAAAGTCTCCGATGTCGGGCCTAAAGATCAGTTCCACCTTGCCTATATCGCCGTTTCGGTTCTTGGCTAAGGTCAGGTCTACCGCTCGTGCCGGAGGGGTCGCCTGGCGCTCCTTGGCTTGAGTCAAGAAAAGCACCGCGTCGGCCGTATATTCCAGGTCGCCGCTCTCTTTCAGTGAATCCAGGTTTGCAGCGCCTTTCCCGCCGCCGTAGTCGCCTTGCGCTCGGTTCTGTGATGCAAGGGCCAGCACCGGGCTATGTAGACGTGTCGCCAGCTCCCGCAGTTGGCTTCCCAGGGCCTCCACACGTTCCCGCACACTTTGTAAGCCCCGCAGCTCCTCGTTTGCCTTCGCCCATAATTGCAGGTAATCCACTATCACTAAGCACCTGTCGGCCTTATGCCGGTTCATGGCTTGAAGGGCTTTCGCCCGCACCTGCGCCAGCGTTAACCGGCTTGTCCCTTCGATCAGCGCAAGACGGTTTGCCACCGGCCGCCACGCTTCAGCCGCTCGGCGCAATGCGGATACGTCAGCCCATCCCCGTTGTACGTCCTGCGGGTTCACTCCGGCGCGGCTTGCTATGGCTTTGAGGGTCAGGTTCTCAGGGGAGTTCTCGAAGGTGACATAGATAACCGGCGCTTCCTTCGTCACGGTCGCTGCCGTCTGTAAGGCTAGGGTGGTCTTCCCCATACCGGGCGCACCGGCCAGGATATAAAGGCCTTCGTTCATGCCGCCCAGGAGTGCGTCCAGTCGTTCAATGCCGGTCGGCAATCCCATGCAGGCTTTCCCGGTTGTCTCGCGTTCCTGGCGGCGCATCTCCGCTTCTTGGAGTACGCCGGGCAAGAGGTCGGCCGCCCATTGCAGCTTCCCGGCTTCTGTTTCCCGGATCGCCGCCTGCACTCTCGAAGCAGCCTCTTCAAGCAGGGAAGCGGTTTCGGCTGCAGGCTTGTCCATGTCAAAGAGCGCCGCCGCAAGGCGTTCCTGCTCTTGGGCCAGTAGGCGTCTTTGCAAAAGGTCGGCTAGGGTTTTCGCTGCTTTCTTGGGGTCTGCAGCAGGTTCCCACTCCAGCGCTTCGGGTTTCTCCTCGGCCTCAATCGCGCGCGCGACGCGCTCCCATGCGTCCGGTTCGCAGGCAAAGACGCCAGCCGGTAAAAGGTCGATCAGCTCCCAGTAAAGAGCTGGGGCCTGGGCTACCGCGGCAATGACGCCTCTTTCGGTCGCTTCGTCCAGGAAGTCCGTTTGCAGGGTGAACGTCTGCATAATGCGCCTCCGTGCGCGGCAGGATAGACTAGTGCGCCGCGTCCGGGGTCATTTTAGCAAGCGCACGGCCGCCGCAAAGGCGGACCGTCGCGCTGTTATACTTAGTTAATACTTATTAGCAATGTGACCGATTCTGGAAACAGGCTTTTCATGCGGGTTTTCGGGATTTCACGCGGTCACATACTCACACCCTAAGTGCGGTTTACTCACACCCTAAGTGTGGTTTACTCACACCCTAAGTGCG
>CAZHWA010000091.1:0-7370 GCA_964536175.1 uncultured Terricaulis sp.
ACAAGGCGCCCCTCAGTCCGCCGCGATCGCCTGCGCCAGCGCCACCACGCGTTTCGCATCTTCCAGGTGCAACAGTTCGGTCATGCGGCCGCCGACTTTGATCACGCCCTTGCCGGCGTTTTCGGGCAGTGCGAAGGCGGCAATGATTGCGCGGGCGCGAGCGACCTCGTCCGCAGATGGCGCGAAGACGGCGTTGGCGATCTCGATCTGGCTGGGGTGAATCAGCGTCTTGCCGTCGAAGCCGAAGTCGAGGCCCTGTCGGCATTCGGCTTCGAAGCCGGCGCTGTCGGCGATGTCGTTATAGACGCCGTCGATGGCGGCGATGCCGGCGGCGCGGGCGGCGGTGACAGTGAGCGAGAGCGCGGCGTGAAAAGCGGCGCGGCCATCGGCCGGGCGCGCGCGCGTGTCCTTGGCGAGGTCGTTGAGACCAAGCACGAAAGCGGAAAGACGCGTGCCGGTTGCCGCGGCAGCGATTTCGGCAAGGTTGAGGATGGCGCGCGGCGTCTCGACCATCACCCAGAGCCCCGCCTCGCGCGCAAAGTTGTACTCGTTCAACGCCGCCTCCAGCGCCGCGACATCGGCGCCACTCTCGACTTTCGGCGCAAGGATGCCGTCCGGCGCGGCGGCGCAGGCGGCGGCGATGTCGTCCCTGCCCCAAGGCGTCGACAGCGCGTTGATGCGTATAACGACTTCGCGGCGCCCGTATCCCTTCTGCTTCACCGCGGCGGCGACCTGCGTGCGCGCCGCCGCTTTCGCCTCCGGTGCGACGGAATCTTCCAGATCGAGGAGGAGCACGTCGGCGGCGAGCGTCTTGGCTTTCTCCAGCGCCTTGGCGTTAGCGCCCGGCATGTAAAGGCAGGAACGGCGGGGACGGGCGGCGATCATCTCTTGCTCGGCGGGCTGCTTTCGGGCGACATCGGCCCATGAGCGATGCACTTAGCCGCGCGCCGACGATTCTGTCGATCCAGAGTCAAGTCGTGGGTGCGCGGGTCGGCAATTCGGTGGCCGCGTTCGCGATGGAACGACTGGGCGTGCGCGTGCTGGCGCTGCCGACGACGCTGCTCGGGCGCCGGCCCGATCGCGGCGCGCCCGGCGGCGGCCCGCTGCCGGCGCTGACGCTGAGATCGATGCTCGATGCGCTCGATGCCGACGGCCTGTTCGGCGAGATCGATGCGGTGTTGACCGGCTATTTGGGGGCGCCCGAGCACGTTGCGGCGATCCTCGAGGCGGTCGAACGGGTGAAGGCGGCGAACGCCAAAGCGATCTTCGCGTGCGATCCGGCCGTGGGCGACGATGGGCGCCTGTTTGTAACCGATGCGCTGGCCGATGCGGTGCTGAACGGGTTGGCGCCGAACGCCGACTGGCTCATGCCTAACGCCTACGAGCTCGGCCTGATGGCGGGGCGGACGATCGACTCGCCAAGCGCGGCGCGCGATGCGGGGCAGCGCTTCGGCAAACCGGTGCTGGTTTCGTCCGTTCGCACCGCGACCGGCGTTGGCAATCTTTACGTCGCGCCGGGCAGCGAATGGTTCTGCGAGACCATGCGCCTGCCGCGCGCGCCAAAAGGCGCGGGCGATCTTCTGTCTGCAGCGTTCATGGCGCGGCGCGTGCGCGGCGATGCGTTGACGGTGGCGCTCGAAGGCGCAACGGGCGCAGTGTACGACGTCATTGTGCGTTCGATCGCCGCCGACAGCGAAGATTTGCTGTTGCCGGAGGCGCAGGATGTGCTGGTCGATCCGGTAACCTGGCCGCGCGCGCGGCATCTGGAGTTCGCCTGATGGCCGAGGGTGTTGTCGCGCCGGGTTTCGAACGCGTGCGCGAGGCGTTCGATGAAGCTCTGGCCGAAGAGCTGGGCGCAGGCTTCGCCGCCATCCGGGACGGCCAAGTTGTAGTCGACATCTGGGGCGGCTGGGCCGATCGCGGCCAGAGCCGTCCCTGGACGCACAACACCATCGTACCGGTGTACTCGACCACCAAGGGCGTGGCCGCGCTGATCGTGGCGATGCTGCACGACCGGGGCGCGCTCGATTACGAGGCGCCGCTCGCGTCGCTGTGGCCGGCGTTCGGCGCGCAGGGCAAGGACAAAGTCACCATCGCGCAAACGCTGGCGCACATGGCCGCCGTGCCCGGATTTCTCGAGCCGATCGAGCCCGATCTCTGGCTCGATCCGCCCGCGTGCGCCGACGGGATTGCAGCGCTCGCACCGATGTGGCCCCCGGGCAGCGCCAGCGGCTATCACCCGCTAACCTGGGGCTACATTGCCGGCGAGATCGTGCGCCGCGCGGCAGGGCGCTCGCTCGGGACGATCCTGCGCGAAGAGATCTGCGCGCCGCTCGGCATCGACTTCCAGATCGGCACGCCGGAAAGCGAGCACGCGCGCGCAGCGGAGATGAAGAAACCCTCGCGCGGCGGCGAATTCGGCGAAATCACGCCGCCGCGCAAGGCCGCCTTCTTCACCAAATGGGCCGCGCCCGTGCGCGGCTCGACGCAATGGCGCAAGATCGAGATTCCTTCGGCGAACGGACACGGCACGGCGCTGGGCGTGGCGCGCCTTTACGAAGCGTACGCGACCGGCGGGGCGATTGGCGGCATGCGCGTGCTCAGCCAGCAGGGTTTTGAGGCGCTGAGTAAACCGCGCTGGAAGGGCGACGATCTGGTGCTGCCGTTCAACATCGACTGGCGCGCCGGCGTGATGGGCAATTCGAACCGCGTGTATGGGCCGAACGTCGAAGCGTACGGACACTCCGGCATGGGCGGTTCGGTCGGCTTCGGCGATCCGGCTGCAGGCGTGTCCGTGGGGTACGTGATGAACAAGCAATCGCACCACATCATGGGCGATCCGCGGTCGCTGCGCTTGATCGAGGCGCTTTACGCGTGCCTTTGAGACGGCGCGCCTATGAACTCGGCGCAGCGCTGGTCGCACTGGCAATCCTGGCTGCCATGGCCTCGCAGCTTGCCGGCGCCTCGGGCCTCGTGCTGGCGAACGGGCAGCCGCTGTTCGGCGATTTCATTTCGTTCTGGAGCGCGGGGCGCGCCGCGCTCGATGGGCACATCGATCGGATTCACGATCGGCAGCTGATCTTCACTTATCACCAGGCGGCCGCGCCTGGCGTGCGCTATCTTGCGTGGTGGAATTCGCCGCCAACCTTCTTGCTGATGGTGACGCCGCTGGCGCTGCTGCCCTACCCGGCCGCCGCCGTCGTATTCCTCGCCGCGGGCGCTGCCCTGTTCCTGTTCGCCGCGCGCGCGCTTTTGCCCGATGCGCGCGCTCTGGTGTTTGCCGCAACCCTGCCGGCGGCGGTTTTTCATCTCGGGACTGTGCAGAGCGGCTTGCTGATCGCCGGCGTTTCGGGACTGGCGCTGTATTGGCTCGACCGGCGCCCGGCGCGCGCGGGCGCAATGGTGAGCCTGCTTGCGATCAAGCCGCACCTGGCGATCATGTGGCCGTTGCTGCTCGCGCTTTCCGGACGCTGGCGCGCGTTTGGCGCCGCAGCGCTTGGCACGATCGCATTTGCGGGGCTGGCGGCGCTGGCGTTCGGACCGCAGTCTTTTCTCCGGTTTTTCGACAATCTCGCGGCGGCGCAGACAATTGTCGGCGCCCAGCGGCTGGCGACGCCAGCCTATGCCAGCTTGTACGGCAATCTGCTCGACGCCGGCGCGCCGCCTGTGCTGGCTGCGCTGCTGCAAGGCGCGAGTGCGCTGGCGGCCGTCGCTGTCGCCGCCTGGGCGTTTCGCCGCGGCGAACGGGAAAGCGCCGGCGCGGCGCTCTGCGCAGCCACGCTGCTCATTTCGCCTTACCTCTTCTTCTACGACTTCGTACTGTTGGCGGTTGGCGCAGCGCTCGTGGGGGCGCCGCGCGACCGGCTCGAACGTGTGGCGCTGGTGATGGCGTGGGGCGCCGGGCTTTCGCTGCCGCTGGGCTATATCGCGTCCATTCCGCTCGGCCCAATCGCCGCGTGGCTCATTCTGCTGGTTGCGGCGCGCCGCGCGCGCGCCGCAGCGTATCCCAGGAAAAGAAGCCAAGACCGGCCCAGATCAACGCAAAACTGACGCCGCGCAGAAAGCTGAAGGGCTCGCCGAACATGATGCCGGTGGCGAATTGCAGCGTCGGCGCCAGGAATTGCAGCAGTCCCAGCGTGACGAAGCTGACCCGCCGCGCGCCGAAGGTGAATGCCATCAGCGGCAACGCCGTGATCGGGCCGGCCACGATCAGCAACGCCGCCAGCCGCCAGCTCTGCTCGAACGCAAGCGGGGCCTCGCTCGCCGTCCAGTAGAGCAGACCGAACGCGAGCGGCGCCAGCGCCAGGCTTTCGATCAACAGGCCGGTCGCCGCCGGTACCGGCGCGCGCTTGCGGATAACGGCATAGACCGACCAGGTGGCGCAGAGCGCCAGCGCCATCCACGGCGGCGCGCCCAGCGCAAGCCCTTGCACAATCACCCCGATCAAGGCCAGCGCAAGCGCAATGACCTGCGGCGCCGTGATCCGCTCGCGGAAAAAGAGGACGCCGACTGCAACGCTGACGAGCGGCGCCAGAAAATAGGCCAGCGCCGATTCGATCACGCGCGCGCTCAGTACGAGATAAACGTAAATACCCCAATTCACGAAGATGAAGCAGGCCGAGAGCGTAAGCGTGCCGAGCATGCGCGGGCGAAACGCCGCCGCGATCTCGCGCCAGCCGAGCCGCCAGCCGCTCATCAAGAACACGGCGATGAACGCAGACGGCGCAGCCCAGATGATGCGCTGAGCCAGCACTTCGCGCACGTCGACGCTATCGAGCAGTTTCAGGTAAAGCGGCAGAAAGCCCCAAATGACGTAGGCGGACGCCGCGGCAATGAAGCCGGCGCGGCGCTCGGCTTCGGACGCGGCTTGCGTGAGCGGGGCGGCCGCATCGCTCATGAAACGGAGCGGCCGTATGGGGCAGGATTGCGGATATGCATGAAGCGCTCTGGAACATCGACCGTCGAAAAGCCCAGCGGTTCATAGACGCCGTGCGCGTCTTTGGTCGCCAGCAGCCAACGCCGCAGCCCCTGCAGCTCGGGGTGATCAAGGAACAAGCGCACGAGCGCCCGCCCAAGCCCCCGGCCCTGTTTGCCGGGCAGCACAACAACATCGCACAACCAGGCGAAGGTCGCCTTGTCGGTGACAATACGGGCAAAGGCGATCAGCTTGCCTTTATCGTCGCGCGCGATCGCGCACATGGAATTGGCGCAGGCGCGCGCCACCACATCGCGCGGAATGCCGGGCGACCAATAGGTTTCGCGCAGCATCGCGTGAACGATGTCGATGTCCGTCTCGGACGGTTGTTCGATAGCGATGGCCGGCATGTCGTCCCCTTGGCGGCGTAGATAAGCGCCCGCACGCTGCGTTGCATCGGGTCAACGGCGCGCGCGCATACACATTTTGTAACAGCAGATGTCAGGTGGGCTCACATCGTGGGCGGCGGTCAGGCAGCGGCGAGACGCTTGAACAGGCCGCGGTTGAGCATGAGTTCGGCGATCTGCACGGCGTTGAGCGCCGCGCCCTTGCGCAGATTGTCGCTGACCACCCAAAGCGCAAGACCGTTTTCGACGGTTGCATCTTCGCGGATGCGCGAGACGAAGGTGGCAAATTCGCCGACGCATTCGACCGGCGTCGCGTAGCCGCCGTCCTCGCGCTTGTCGATCACCATGACGCCGGGAGCTTCGCGCAAGATCTCGCGCGCCTCCTCGGCCGTAATGGCGTTCTCGAATTCGATGTGCACGGCTTCGGAATGGCCCACGAACACCGGCACGCGCACGCAACTGGCGACCACCTTGATCGCGGGGTCGAGGATTTTTTTGGTCTCGACGTTGAGCTTCCACTCTTCGCTGGTGAAGCCGTCGTCCATGAAGTCGCCGGCCTGCGGAATGACGTTAAAGGCGATCTGGGCCGGGAATTCTTCCTTGGCGATCTCATCGGCGACATAGAGCGCCTTGGTCTGGTTCCAGAGTTCGTCCATCGCCGCCTTGCCGGCGCCGGAAACGGACTGATAGGTGGCGACGACGACGCGCCGGATCTTGGCCTTATCGTGCAGCGGCTTCAGCGCCACAACCAATTGCGCTGTGGAGCAATTGGGATTGGCGACGATGTTGAGCTTCTCATAGCCGAGGACGGCGTCGGGGTTCACTTCCGGCACGACCAGCGGCACGCGCGGATCCATGCGCCAGGCGCTGGAATTGTCGATGACGACAGCGCCGGTTGCGCCGATCTTGGGCGACCATTCTTTCGAGACGGCGCCGCCTGCGCTCATCAGCACGAGATCGACGCCTGAGAAGTCGAAGCTTTCGAGGTCTTTGCACTTCAGCGTCTTGTCGCCGTAGCTGACCTCGACGCCGACCGAGCGGCGCGAAGCCAGCGCGATCATCTCGTCGGCCGGGAACATCCGTTCTTCCAGGATGGTCATCATTTCCCGGCCCACGTTCCCGGTGGCGCCGACGACGGCTACGCGCAAACCCATGTATTGCTCCTCGTAGCGCTACCTAAGCGGGTTCAGCGGCCTTTCCAAGGCGGCGCCTTGCCGACGCGCGCAAGTCGAGCCGCATCAACGGGCGGTTGGGCCGACGGCGCGCAACTTCCTTGAACTTGGCGCGCGCAAAGACGGGCGCGAGGCCGACATGGGCGTCGACATTGTTGGTGCGCCCGTCGATCGGGCAGGCTTCGAGCACGCGCGCGCCGTTGGCTTTGGCGAAATCCACGCCGGCGTCGAGCAGCGCGGCCGTCACCCCCTGCCCGCGCGCCGAGGACTTGATGAAAAAGCAGGTCGCGCCCCATACGCGTTCATCCGCCGCATCAGCCTCGCGCATGGGCGCGGTGGCGCGGCGCGGCGAATTCCATTGCGGGGTGTCGGGGCGCGGGCCGATCTGCAGCCAGCCCACGGCTTCATCGCCGATGAAGGCCAGCACGCCCGGCGGCGGGCCGCGCACCACTCGGCGTTTGAACAAGGCTTTGGCCTTGGCGCCGCGCCAAGCGATGTAATCCTGCCGCGGCACGCGCCAGTGTATGCACCAGCAGCCCGAACAGGCGCCGTTCTTGCCGAACAGTTTCTCGAACGCCGGCCAGAGATTTGGCGTCAACGGGGCTACGCGATCGACCATTGGGGCCCACTCAACTCATCCGTTGAAGCGGCGTCTGCTTCGACAAGCTCAGCATGACGCCGTCTTCTCGCTCCGGACGCCAGAAGCGTCACCCTGAGCTTGTCGAAGGGCGAGACCCCCGTCGAGGGCCAAATCAAAGCGCATGCGCTTGCACGCCACGCGTTCGCCGCGGGCGAGCGAGAACATCGGCTTGACCTCGCCGGTATAGGCAAAGCCGCCCTTCGCCAGCACGCGGCCGGACGCGGGATTGTCGACGA
>CAZHWA010000092.1:0-7354 GCA_964536175.1 uncultured Terricaulis sp.
CCTGCAGCGCTTTCCCAGCGGTACGATGCTGCTGCTCGAGGGCGACCCGGTCGACTTTCTCTACGTCCTGCTCGACGGCCAGGTGGAGTTGCATGGCACCTGGAACGATCGCGAGACGGTGATGGCGATTCTGCGGCCAGTGTCCACCTTCATACTGGCGGCGGTGGTGCTGGACGCCGACGCGCTGATGTCGGCACGAACGCTCGAGCGATGCGAAATCCTGATGATACCGGGCGACGCTATCCGCACAGCGATGCGGCTCGATGCCCGGTTCGCGATGGCGGTCGGACGCGACCTGGCAGGAGGATATCGCGGCTTGGTGCGCACGGTGAAGAACCAAAAGCTTCGCAACAGCACCGAACGACTGGCCAACTATCTCTTGGCGCTCCGCGCCGCCGACAAGTCAGGCTCGGCGGTGCGCCTGCATCACGAGAAGCGCGTGCTCGCCTCACTGCTGGGCATGACCCCGGAAAACCTGTCGCGCGCATTCGCAGCGCTTCAGGCGCGCGGCGTGAGCGTCCACGGCGCAGTGGTGACACTATCGAACATTCCCGCGCTCGAAGCATTGGCCAAGCCCGACCCACTCATCGACAACCATGCGCCGCGCGGCGGCGAGATCGTCGCCGATGCGGATGCCGAAATCTGGTCGTCCGAATGGAACCGCATCATGGCGGCCGAGGCGGCGCGCAGTGGCTAGCGTACGTCTATCCGAGACAGCCGGTCTGTTGCTTGCCGGGGGCCGCTCGCGTCGCTTCGGCGCAGACAAGGCGCTCGCGCACTATTGCGGAACGCCATTAATGGATGCGGTGGCCGAACGATTTGCTGGGCTCGCGGCGTTCGCCGTGAGCGCGCGTGCGCAGTCCTCGGTCGAGCGCCATGCGCATGAGCGGGGCCTGCCGACGGTGCATGATCGCCCGGAGGCGCCGGCCGGGCCGCTTGCGGGCGTTTGGGCCGGCCTGCATTGGGCCAACGACCTGGGGCTGCCGCTTCTCGCCACCGCGCCGTGCGACGCGCCGCTGCTGCCGCGCGATCTCTTCCCGCGCCTGCTGGCGTCGATCGGGACGGCGCCTGCCGTTTACGCGCGCACCGCACATAGTGCGCACCCGCTCTGCGCCGTATGGCGGGTGGACCTCCTCGCGTCGATGACTGCGTTACTGCGGGGCGGCCAACATCCCTCCGTGCGCGGCCTGCTCGAGGAGTTGGACGCCGCTGCGGCGCGATTCGAAGATGAACGCGCGTTTCTTAATGCGAACACGCCCGCCGTGCTGGTCGATCTGGAGCGCGCCGCATGACCCCGCTGGTCGATCCCTTCGGGCGCGCCATCACATACTTGCGCGTGTCGGTCACAGATCGTTGCGATCTGCGCTGCATTTACTGCATGACCGAACGGATGAAGTTTCTTCCCAAAGCTGAACTTCTGACGCTGGAGGAGCTGGACCGGCTCTGCTCGGCCTTCGTGTCGCGCGGCGTGCGCCGCCTGCGTTTCACCGGCGGCGAGCCGCTGGTGCGCAAAGGCTTTCTCGACCTGCTCAACAACGTAAAGCGGCACTTGGGCCAAGGTTTGGATGAGATCACGCTCACCACCAACGGCGTGTTGCTGGCGCAGTTCGCCGAGAGCCTGGCCGCGGCCGGCGTCAGGCGGGTCAATGTCTCGCTCGACTCGTTGGACCGGGAAACCTTTGCGCGCATTGCACGGCGCGACCGCCTGGCCCAGGTGCTCGACGGCATCGAAGCCGCCGGCCGGGCCGGGCTTGCCATCAAGATCAACACTGTGGCGCTCAAACACGACAACGCTCACGAGATTCCCGATCTCATAAAGTGGGCGCACGGACGCGGGCTCGACATCACCCTGATCGAAACCATGCCGCTCGGCGAAATCGACGAAGACCGTACCGATCAGTTTCTATCCCTGACGCGGGTGCGTCAGGACATGGAAAGCTACTGGACGCTGCGCGATCTTCCGGATCGCACGGGCGGGCCGGCCAGGTATGTGCGTGTCGAGGAAACCGGCGGCCGGCTCGGCTTCATCACGCCGCTCACGCACAATTTCTGCGAAGGCTGTTCGCGCGTGCGCGTGACCTGCACGGGTCGGCTTTATTTGTGTCTGGGGCATGAAACCTCGGTCGATCTGCGCGCGCCGCTGCGCGCCAGCGAGGACGACGCCCTGCTACAAGAGACTATCGAAGCTGCGATAGCGCTACGGCCCAAGGGGCATGATTTCAAAATCGAACGTCTATCCAAGCCCGCAACGACGCGGCACATGTCGGTGACCGGCGGATGACGGAAATTCTCTTCTTCGGCCGGCTGCGCGATGTGGCGGGCGGCGCATCGCGGCGCGGCGACCTGCCGGGCTGGGTGCGCACAGTTGCCGATGTATGCGCCTGGCTGAGCACGGACGATCCTTGCTTGGGCGCGGCGATCGCCGCCCCTGATATTCGGGTCGCGGTGGATTGGCGTTTTTGCTTGAGCCAAAGCGAGTCGGTTTGCGGCGCGCGCGAGATCGCCTTCTTGCCGCCGCTGAGCGGAGGTTGAGTCTGATGCGCGTTCTCGTCGTTCACGATCCCTTTTCGCCTGACTTCGCTCTGGCTCGCTTTGCCGAGCGTCGCGACGCCAACGCGGGCGCCATCGCCAGCTTTGTCGGTTATTGCCGCTCCGCAGACGGAGCGGTCGATACGCTCGAGCTCCAGCATTATCCTGGCTTCACGGAGATAGAAGTAGAACGCCTTGCCGGCCAAGTGGCGCAGCGCCACGCGCTGCAGGACTTGCTTGTCATCCACCGCGTCGGTGCGATCGGCGCCGGCGAGCCCATTGTGCTGGTCGCAGCCATGAGCGCGCACCGCGCCGCTGCTTTCGCCGCGGTCTCCGAGATGATGGATTATCTCAAGACGGACGCGCCATTCTGGAAGCGTGAAACAGGCTCGGCCGGGGCGCGCTGGATTGAACCGACTGCACTCGACTATGCGCGCCGGCAGGCGCGTGCGAAATGACCCTGGCCGACCATGCCTGCCGCATTGACGTGACGCTGCCGTTCAAGCCGGTTCGCATCGCCATCCTCACCATATCCGACACGCGCGACGCAACCAGCGACACGTCCGGGCCCATCCTTGCGCAGCGGGCCGAAGCCGCCGGCCATCGCGTCGCCGCACGGGCCATCGCGCGCGACGACGCCGGTGCCATCCAGGCGCAAGTGCGCGACTGGATCGCCGACACAGGGATCGACGTCGTGCTCACGACCGGCGGCACCGGCCTGACCGGCCGCGACATCACACCGGAAGCCTTGCGAGCACTGTTCGACAAGGAAATCGAAGGCTTTGCCGTGGTCTGGCATTTGCTGAGTTACCAAAGCGTCGGCCTCTCGACATTGCAGTCGCGCGCCTGTGCTGGTGTCGTGTCCGGTAAGCTGGTGTTTGCTTTGCCGGGTTCGAACGGCGCCTGCAAAGAGGGCTGGGACAAGATCATTCATTGGCAACTCGACAGCCGTCACCGCCCCTGCAATCTGGTCGAGCCCATGCCGCGGCTGACGGAGCGTTGACCGCGCCTTCGCCCGATGCTGAAGGTGGGCTTGGCCGGCTGCAATGCGCTTCTCATTCGCCCGGCCCATGCGGGTGCGGCGTGCGACGGAGAGTCGAGACGCTGGCGTTCTGAGTCCTGTGCCGTTGCGTCGCAGCGCCGGCTTGATCGGCGTCAAGCGATGTCTGGAAGCGCACAACGATGCTTGCCCGCATGGATCCGCACCTGCTGAAATACGCGGAACGCCAAGCGCCGCGCTATACGAGCTATCCCACCGCGCCGCACTTTGGGCCCGAGGTCGATGCAGCGCTGGCGTCCGCGTGGCTTGCAGCGCTGCCGGCCGACGCGAGGCTCGCGCTCTATGTGCACGTGCCCTACTGCAAGCGCATCTGCTGGTACTGCGGCTGCAACACCAATGCGCTGCATGCCGGCGACAGCGCCGATTTCTGCGCCACGCTTATGGACGAGATCGAATTGGCGGCGGCGCGCAGCGGCGCCAAACGCGTGAGCCAGTTGCACTGGGGCGGCGGCACGCCCAATGCACTTTCGCCGGATGAGTTCAACCGCATTCTGCACCACCTGGCTTTCTGGTTCGATTTCCAGCCCGACCTTGCGCACAGCATCGAAATCGATCCGCGCTACATGTCGCCGGAGCTGGCCAACACCTACGCCGGCGCCGGCGTTACGCGCGCCTCGGTGGGCGTGCAAACGCTGGCGCCGCACGTTCAGGACGCGATCGGGCGCGTGCAGCCGTATGAAACCATCGTCGCGGCGATCGCCGCCCTTCGCGACGCCGGGATCGGCCATCTCAATTTCGATCTGATGTACGGCCTGCCGCATCAGAGCCTTGACGATCTGCTTCATACCATCCAGCTCGCGGCCGGCCTGAAGCCAAACCGCATCGCGCTGTTCGGCTATGCCCATGTGCCCTGGTTCAAACGCCGTCAGCGCGTCATCAGCGAAGCAAGCCTGCCCGGCGCGGAAGCGCGCTTCGACCAGGCCGAGGCGGCCCGTTCGGCGCTGGAGGCGCTCGGCTACGTGCACATCGGCATCGACCACTATGCCTTGCTGGACGATTCGCTGACCCGCGCAGCTCAAGCCGGGGCGCTACGGCGCAACTTCCAAGGCTATGTCGACAGCATTCCCGATGCGATTGTCGGATTCGGCCCATCGGCCATTTCAACTTTCCCGCACGGCTATGTGCAGAATCAAACCGGCATCGGCGCCTGGCGCCGCGCGGTCGACGCGCGGCAGATGCCCGCAGCACGCGGGCATTCGTTCAGCGCCGACGATGCTCGGAGGGCGGCCATCATCGAGCGGCTGATGTGTGCGTTCGAAGTGGACCTGGCGCCCTACGGAGGACGCAATGCATTCTTGCCCGAGTTCGCAGCGCTTGCGCCGCTCGCTGCCGATGGACTTGCCGTCATGCAAGGCGACCGCATCACGATACCGGAGCGCATGCGTCCCTTCAGCCGATTGATCGCACAGGCCTTCGACGCTTATGCCGCCTCGCCGGCGCAGCACTCGCGCGCTATCTGAACGGCGAGGATCGAAAACATGACCACCACCGCCGAGCGCTACCGCGCCTATCGCGGACCCGCGCTGTTCAGCATGGGATTCCGGCCTTTCTTCCTGTTTGCGGCCGGATGGGCGGCGCTGGCGGTTCCGCTGTGGATTGCCGCATTCGCGGGCCTGCTGCCGGCCGATCGGTTTGCGCGCGACTGGCACGTACACGAAATGCTCTTCGGGTATCTCGCCGGCGTCATCGCCGGGTTTCTGCTGACGGCGGTGCCAAACTGGACCGGCCGGTTGCCGGTCGCGGGCGCAGCGCTGGGCGGATTGTTCGGGCTCTGGGCCGCAGGCCGCATCGCCATGCTGTTCCACACCGAACTCGGTCCGATGGCGGCAATCGTCGACAGCGCATTCCTGTTCGCGCTGGCCGCAGTTATCGCGCGCGAGATCCTGGCCGGCAAGAACACGCGTAACATTCCGGTCAGCGTGTTGGTGAGCATTCTTGGCCTGGCCAATCTGCTCACGCATATCGGTGGAGATGTGTCCCTGCTCGGCGAGCGCATCGGCCTTGGCGTCGTCGCCATGCTGGTGGCGCTGATCGGCGGACGCATCGTGCCAAGCTTTACCCGCAACTGGATGGCCAAGCGGCAGATGAAGCCCGAGCCGGCGCCGGCAAACCGGCTCGACCTGGGTCTGCTGGTGATTACCGCCCTGGCGCTGCTGAGCTGGATTGCAGCGCCACTCTCTTTGCTCGCCGGTGGGGCGCTCAGTCTGGCAGGGGCGCTTCATGTTGTGCGCCTGGCGCGCTGGCGCGGCTGGAAAACCTTCGCCGAACCGCTCGTTGCCGTGCTGCATGCGGGATACTTCTGGCTTGCGCTCGGCTTCACGCTGATCGGACTAAGCGTGCTCGCTCCGGACACAATTCCGTATACGGCCGGCGTCCACGCGCTGACGGCCGGAGGCTTTGGGGTGATGACGCTAGCGGTAATGACGCGCGCGAGCTTTGGGCACACAGGCCAGCCGCTCACGGCCACAACCGGGGTCTGCTGGATCTATCTCTTGGTGAACGGCGCCGCCTTCGTGCGCACATTGTCGCCGTTCATGCCAGAGTCCTACACCATGCTGCTGGCGGCGGCGTCGGTGCTTTGGAGCGGCGCCTTTGCGCTCTTTGTCGTCATTTACGCACCGCTGTTGCTGCGCCGCCGCGCCAGGGCCTGAAGCAACTGGCGGAGACGGAGGGATTCGAACCCTCGGTACCCTGTTCGAGTACAACGCCTTAGCAAGGCGCCGCCTTCAGCCACTCGGCCACGTCTCCAGCGAGCTAGGGGAATAGGCAAATAAGGCGATAAGGCAATAGGGCAGTATGCGGTCCCGCTGAGCCCGGTCCTGAACGGCCGCGGCCTGCCGCTCCGCCGGCTTTGGTTAACTGGCGCGGCCTTTGCGCGAACCGCCCCCGAAAACCTAGTCTGAGGGGCGAATTAAGCATGTCTGAGACAGCGCTGAAGCAGGCCAGCGCCGGTTTGGGGCAGGATGCAGCCGGCGGCGAGACCGATGTCGCCGCGCATGAAGCGCAACGGCTGGCCGAATTGGCCGGGTCGTTTTGTCTGTTCGGCCTCGATATCGCGCTCGACGCCAGCCAGCTCGCCCTCCCCGCAGATCAACCTTACCGCGTAGAGGCGCCGTCGGCTCAGGCGCCGGCCAATGACACAGCGCCTGCGCAACGCTGTGGTTTTCCGATCCTGAATCAACGCGGCATACATCTGCCGGCAGCGCTGCCGGCGTCCGCCATGCGGGCGCTCGACTGGTTGTTCGTCTTCGTCATCGCCGAGCTGTCGGCGCTGTGGGGCGCGGGCGCGGGTCTTGCGACCCTGTCCGTTGGCGCGGCTGTCTCGATCCTGGCGTCCGCAGGCGCGCTCAAACTCGGCCTGTGGATCACCGATACCTACCGGGTCTCCCCGGCGCGCCTGCGCGCCGAGCGCAGCATCGGCGGCCTGGCCATCGGCGTCATCGCCGGCTTGGGCGCGGCCGCTGCGTTCGCACCCGACGCCAAAACCGCCGCCGCCCTTTCGGCCACGCTGCCGATCGGCGCGATGCTGCTTGCCGGCGTGCATGCCGCGATTGCGGTGTGGACGCGCGCCGCCCATCGCGCCGGAGTGTTTTCCGAGACCGTCGTTCTGGTTGGCGCTACCGATGCCGCCCAGCGCGTCGCCGCCCGTCTTGGCAAGTCCGGAGAAGCGCGTGTGATCGCGGTCGCCGGCGACCGTCTTGCGCGCGCGCCCAGCGCAGTGGGCGCTGCGCCCGTCGCCGCCAACCTTGAGGCGTTGCTCGGCTG
>CAZHWA010000093.1:0-7279 GCA_964536175.1 uncultured Terricaulis sp.
GCAGGGTCTGTTCCACCAACATCGGCGTCTTGAGCAGAGTTAGGCGGATTGCCTCCAGAAGCGAAATCTCAGTGCGCGTGCCCACCGTGCGCATCTGTTCGACCAGGTCGATGACCAGGATCGAAGCCAGCACCGCGACAAGTGCGATGCCGATGCCGCTCAGCACGCGGCTAACCACGTAGCGGCCAAGGCGCGACAGGAGAAAGCGCATCGCCTCAGGCCTCCGCCAGCACCGAGGGGCCCTCGGCCAGACGTTTGCGCCGTCCGCGCTTGCCGCCCATGGCGAATCCCGCCCATACGATAACGGCCAGAGGCAAGGCATATTGCAGCGGATTCAGCTCAGGGTCGTCTGCCGCCGCCGCCTGCACCGCCAGAGCCGCGACGCGAACCAGCAGGGCGATCGCAGAGGCGATCAGGATGCGCCGGCCATAGCCGCCGCGCCGAAACTCGCCGACGAGCACGCCGGCTAGCGCAATCATCGCCATCGCGAGGTTGAGCAGCGGCGCCGACAGCCGTGCATGGCCTTCGGCCTGAAACAGCTCGACATTGCGTTGGTCGTAGTGCGCGGTGAGATCCGGGAAGAACAACTGATAGAGGGTGCGATCAGACGCCTTCAGAAAGAACAGCTCGGGTTCCTGGAAGTCTTCGCCGAGCTGCAGCACATAACGGTCGAAGTCCAGTACATCCACCGTGCCGTCCTCGGTCTGGCGCTGAACCTGCCCATCGCGCATCACAATAGAGGGCCTGCCTTCTATGGTTGCGATGACGCCAGCGCGCGCCGTGTAGGTGATGGGGAATTCGGGGCGTGCGTCATTGATCAGGAGATCGCGCAATTCGCCACCCCCGCCACGCTCCCGCGCGTAAAGCGTCAAGTCCTCGGTCGGAAAGGTGAACGAACCTTCCTCGATGAGACTTGAGGCAATGTCCGTACGCAGAGCATAAAATACACGGCGCCGCTCCTCGAAGGCCGCCGGTTGGATGACAACATTGATGGCGACGTGGGCCAGCGTAGCGGGCATCGCCAATTGCATAATCGGGCGGGCAATGCGCTGGCGCGAGACGCCTGCGCTGTAGAGCACGGCGATTTCGCTTTCGCTCTGCATTCGGTTGAGCGCGTAAATGACCGCGATGAACACGGCCATCGGCAGGATGAGCGAGATGAGTTGCGGCAGCGCAAGCACCGTCACCCAGGCGAAGGCGAAGCCGGCGCGGCGATTGGTGATGATGATGTCGAGCTGGTTGAGCCCCTGGGTCAGAATCGCAATAGCCGCCAGCGCCCCCAGGATCGCCAGCAACGGCCCCAGGGCCTGCCGAAACACGTAGGCCGAGACGGTGTTCATCGTGCTCCTGTGGCGGACGGACAGGTTCCCCTGTGCGCAGTTCCTTGCCCCGCGCCGTTCCGCTTTTCAATTCCGGCCGGCATGGCTACCACTCCCCCTACGAGGCTAAAGCGGCCGGCGAGGCTGTTTTCTCCAGGAGATTGCATGGACATCCGGTTTGTGACCGCGGGCGGCGGCGACGTCGTTGCGGTGATGGCGAGCGAAGGCGGCGATTTGTTGGACGCCGGCAAGGCGCTCGATGCGGCGTCGAGTGGCCGTATCGTCAAGGCAATAAAGACCACCCGGTTCACCGGGGGTGCGGGCCAGGTCGTCGACATACTGGCGCCCGATGGGGTCGACTTCCCGCGTGTGCTTGTCATCGGCATTGGCAAGGCCGATGCGGCCGATGGCATCGCCGTCGAACGCTGGGCAGGTCATGCAGTGCGCCGCACGCTGACGTCCGGAGCGGAAAAGCTGGTGCTGCAACCCGACGCGCTGCCCGGGGTGACAAAAGCCGAGGCGGGCGCGCATGCGGCCATGGGCGCGCGCCTTGCTGCTTATCGCTTCGATACTTACCGGACCAAGCTCAAGCCGGACCAGCAACCGACGCTGACGACGGTCGAGATCATGCTCGATGGGCCGGCGGCCGCGCGCGCCCGCGCCGAGAAGGACGCAGCCGTTGTCGATGGCGTGTTTTTCGCGCGCGACCTCGTCAGCGAACCGCCGAATGTGCTGTTTCCCGAGACTTTTGCCGAACGGCTGCGCGATCTCGAAACGCTCGGCGTGGAAGTTGAAGTCCTCGAGCCGGAGACGATGGACAAGCTGGGCATGGGCGCACTTCTGGGCGTAGCTCAAGGCAGCGCCCATCCGGCGCGCCTTGTGTCGATGAGCTGGAAGGGCGCCGCCTCCAAGAAGGCCAGGCCGATCGCCCTGGTCGGCAAGGGCGTTACCTTCGACACCGGCGGCATTTCGCTCAAGCCCGGCGCCGGCATGGATGAGATGAAAGGCGACATGGGCGGGGCGGCCGCTGTGGCCGGAACGATGCGGGCGGTCGCGCAACGCAAGGCCAAGGCAAATGTCGTTGGCGTGGTCGCGCTGGTGGAGAACATGCCCGGCCCGAACGCGCAGCGGCCGGGCGATATTGTCACCACCATGTCCGGCCAGACCATCGAGGTGCTGAACACAGACGCCGAAGGCCGGCTCATTCTTGCCGACGCCGTGTGGTATGCGCAGGACAAGTTCGAGGCCCCGATTCTGATCGACCTCGCCACACTGACCGGCGCCGTGATTGTCGCTCTCGGGCACGAAATGGCGGCGGTGTACTCAAACGATGAGGATCTTGCGGCGTCGCTGATCGCGGCAGGACAGGCCGAGGGCGAACCCGTATGGCGCATGCCGCTCGGCCCCGGCTACGACAAGCTGATCGATAGCCCGAACGCCGACATGAAGAACATCGCCGGCAAGCCGATGGCGGGCTCCATCGTCGGCGCACAATTCATCAAACGCTTCATCAAGGACGGCACGCACTGGGCGCACATCGACATCGCCGGCACCGCGTGGAAGCCGGCGCCTTACGAAGATCCGCTCTCGCCTGCCTGGGCGACAGGCTATGGCGTGCGCCTGCTCAACCGGCTCATCGCGAACAGGTATGAGGAATAAGGCCGATCGAACTTTGGTTCTATCACCTTGAGCGCACGGAGCTCGAACGCGCGCTGCCGCCGCTGTTGGAAAAGTGCCTGCAGCGGGGCTGGCGCGCCATTGTGCGCAGCGGCTCGGAAGAGCGGCTAGACGCGCTTGATGCGACACTCTGGACCTATCGCGACGAGAGTTTTCTGCCCCATGGGCGCGACAGGCCCGAGCGCCAGCCGGTGCTGCTCACGAGCCGAGGCGGCAATCCCAATGCGGCGCAGGTCTTATTTCTGATCGACGGCGCCGAGCCCGGCGACCTTTCGGGCTTCGAGCGCGCGTGCCTTATGTTCGACGGTCGCGATCAGGGCGCCTTGGAATCGGCGCGTGCGCGCTGGAAAGAAGCCAAAGACGCGGGCATCATCGCCTCCTATTGGCGCGAGAGCGCCTCGGGAAAATGGGAGAAGCAGGCATGATCCGCGCTGGTTTCTTTGCCCTGGCTCTAATCGGGGCGGCTTGCGCGCCGCCTGCGGACGAGAACGCGGATGAGCCGGCGCAAGACCCCGCCGCTGCCGGACCGCAGACACGTGAAGAGGCGACCGCTCAGGATACCTGCGGGGCGGCCGCCTATCGCGCGATGATCGGCACGTCCATCGCCGCCGCATCCTTCCCGGCGACGCCGAACATCCGTGTCATTATGCCGGACAGCGCCGTCACACAGGATTTCCGTCCCGATCGGCTCAACGTCATCGTCGATGCGGATGGCAACATCGCCGCGCTGGAGTGCTATTGATGCGCGTGTCTTTCGCCGCCGCCCTCGCTGCGCTGCTCGTGGGCGCCTGCGCCCAGGCGCCGCAGACCTATCGCGACCTCGATCGGCTCGGGCAGGACTATCAGCGTCCGCCGCAGAACGCCGAGGAGGCGACGCGTGCAGACACATGCGGCGCATCGCGTTTTCGCAATCTCGTCGGTGAGGAAGCGGCGACAATCGATCCGGAAACCCTGCCGGAGCGCGCACGGGTCGTGACGCCCGATATGATGATCACCCAGGATTTCGTACCCACGCGGCTTAATATAATTGTCGGCACGGACGGGCGTGTCGGGTCGCTGAGTTGTTTTTGATGCGGCGCAGGTTGTTCATCGCCGGCGCTGTCTTTCTCGCTCCCGTCAGCGGCGAGGCCCGCATCCTCGCCGTTGGCTGCTTCTGACGCACTTGGCGCATCGGCAGTCGGCGGCTATAGACCCGGCTCCGAAGGAGCTGGGACCCATGCCTGTCGAACGCACGTTGTCGATCATCAAGCCGGACGCGACTAAGCGCAACCTCACGGGCGCTATCAACGCCGTCATTGAGGGGGCCGGTCTGCGCATCGTTGCGCAAAAACGCATTTGGCTGTCCGAAGGTCAGGCCGAAGGCTTCTACGCCGTTCACAAGGAACGGCCGTTCTTCCGCGACCTGGTGACCTTCATGACGTCCGGGCCGGTGGTGGTGCAGGTGCTCGAAGGCGAGAATGCGGTGGCGAGGTATCGCGAAGTGATGGGCGCGACCAATCCAGCCAACGCCGCCGAGGGTACGATCCGCAAGCGCTTTGCCGAGTCGATCGAAGCCAATTCGGTGCATGGCTCGGATTCGCTGGAAAACGCCCAGCGCGAGGTCGACTTCTTCTTCTCGGACCAGGAAATCGTCGGTTAGGGGATTGGGTATTCGAGATCGGGGCGCTTTCAATTGAACGCGTCCCCAATCCCGAGCCCGAAACCTCACTCTATTTCTTGCCGCCGCCGCCCTTGCCGCCGCCGCCGCCCTTGAAGCCGGGATTGACTTGAACCGGCTTCGATCCGCCTTCGCCGCCCGCTTGCTTCTTGCCGCCGGTCAGGTCCGGACCGCCTTTGCCGCCGCCGCCTGGTTTCTTGTCTGCCATGTGCGTCTCCTTGGACTGCGCCGGAACGCTACGCCCACGTGCGCGGCGGCGCCAGATCATTTGCGCGCGATGATTTCGAGAACCAGCGGCGTCACCATCAGCGTGCCTGGCTGCTCGGACACACGGGTGAATTCGGCGCGCATCTCTTCGGCCATGTGCGGCGTGATGCGGTTGAGTTCGAGCAGCCTGTCGATGTGGATGTCGAAGAAGCCGATCGGCCAGCGCCAGACATTGTCATCCTTGGAGACGACGTCGACGTAGGGACGCAGGCTTTCGATCCGGAGCCCCATTTCCGTGAGCCAGGCGGGCAGATGCCGGGCAATGTCCGGCTCCCCGCCCGAAGCGCGCCAGTTGGCGGAAACCTCGTCGACGAACTTCTCGAAATTCGGCGCCGGCGGGGCGAGTTTCCAGGTCTGATAGTCGATGTATTCATGGAAGACGAGCGCGCCGCCCGGGCGGACCGCGTCCACGAGCTTCTTCAGCGCCTGCCGCGGGCGGGGCAGGAACGCGAAGATCCAGCGCGCCCAGGCTGCATCTGCGCCATCCACCGGGATCGCATCGGTGACGACGTCGACCTCGTGCGTCTTCACATGCGCAAAGCCGCGGGCGCTGGCTTGCGCTTCCAGCGTGTCCAGGAAGCGGCGCGAGCGTTCAAGCGCATGTACTTCGCCGGCAGGGCCGACCATCTCGGCTAGGTCCATGGTCGCAAAGCCGGGACCGGCGCCAAAATCGATCACCTTGGCGCCATCGCCGATGCGGGCGCGCGCCCATGCATCCAGCGCGCGCGGGCGCCAGACGCGGTGCTGGTAGCCCAGCCGGTAAATCTCATCGTCATGGGTGCCGAGCACGTAGTCGCGTTCAGCCATCGCCGAGCTCCTCCGCGGGAATATAGGAGCGCCCCGCGGTGTGCAGTAGCGGACGGGGCGGTTCGCATTGTTGCAAGGATATGCAGCGGCCAGGCGCCAACCGGGCCGGGTTCAAGCTAGACTGCTCCCAAGGAGCCGACAGCATGCACGATTACAGCCGGGCCTATTCCGAGCAGGCGTTCAAGGCCAAGCTAAGCGCATTGGCGGCGCTCGAAGAGATGGTCGCATCCGCCAAGCGACTGCACGCACTGATGCGCGATCCGGCGACGCCGGTCTGGATCAAGGGCCTTTGCCTCGCAGCTCTGGGCTATCTGATCGTGCCGACCGATGCGGTGGCCGACTTCATCCCGGTCCTAGGCCATGGCGACGATCTCGCCGTGCTGACCGCGGCTCTGACCGCAATCGCGTCGCGCTGGCGCAGCGATGCGCCCGTAGCGGTCACAGAAGACTAGCGGCGAAGGCGGCAAGCACACGCGGGTAGAGTTCGTGCTCGAGCTCCAGCACGCGGCTGGCCAGCGTTTCAGGGGTATCGCCGGGCAGGATGGGCATGCGCGCCTGGCCAAGGATTTCGCCGGAATCGACCTCCTCGACAACAAGATGAACGGTGCAGCCATGGTCGGCGTCGCCGGAGTCAAGGGCGCGTTGATGCGTATTCGTGCCGGGATATTTCGGCAGTAGTGAAGGATGAATGTTCACCAGGCGTCCGCGCCACGCATTGACGAAGAAGGGCGTCAGGACACGCATGAAGCCGGCGAGGGCGACGATGTCGACATTGCGCTCGACCAGCAGCGTATCGAGGTCGCGCTCGAAGGCTTCGCGGTTTTTGCCGTACGGCTTGTGGTCCAGCGCGAGCGCTTCCACGCCCGCGGCGCGCGCCCGCTCAAGGCCGGCTGCGCCAGGCACATTGGAAACAACCAGGACGATGTCGTAAGCGTCCTGCTTGGCCTCCAGCAAGGCCTGCAAATTGCTGCCGCGCCCACTGATCAGAACGGCGACGCGTTTCCTGCTCATGCGCTCTTGAGCGCGCCGATCTCAAACGCGCTTTCACCGCCCGCTGTGAGCATCGCCAGCGCGTCCTGCACGCGTTCTTGCGCCACAATCAGGACCATACCGACGCCGAGATTGAACGTACGACGCATATCCTCTTCGGGTATCGCACCGCTCGCTTGCAGCCATTCGAACACGGCCGGGCGCTTCCACGCCGTCCAGTCGAACTCAGCGCGCAGATGGTCCGGCAGCGCGCGTGGCGTGTTCTCGACGAGACCCCCGCCGGTAATGTGGGCCGCTCCCTTCGCCAGCTTTGCTTTGAAAACCGGGCTCAGCGCCCTCGCATAAATGCGCGTCGGTGTCAGCAATGCCCCGGCCAGCGTTTCGTCTGCTGCAAACGGCGCTGGCCCGCCCCAGGCGAGGCCGGAGCGCTCGACTACCTTACGGATCAGCGAATAGCCATTGGAGTGGGGGCCGCTGGATGCAATGCCGACAATCGCATCTCCGGCTTTCATTTCATCGATACGCGGCAGCAATGTCCCGCGTTCCGCCGCGCCGATGGCGA
>CAZHWA010000094.1:0-6238 GCA_964536175.1 uncultured Terricaulis sp.
GGCGACAATAACCTTGCCCCACGCCGGCGTGCGTCCGTGGGCGCCGGCGCATCTCCGCGCCCGCCGGATCGCCGGGGACGTTTTCATCACCTGGGTGCGATGCGCCCGCAGCGGCGACACGTGGGGCGCCGGCGAGCCTCCGATCGGGGCCGCGTTGGAGGCCTATCGGCTGGAGATTCTCGACGACGGCGAGCTGCGGCGCGCGGTTTCGACCGCGGCCCCCGCTTATGTTTACGCAGCGGCCGACCAGATCGCCGACTTCGGCGCGCCGCCGGCATCGTTGCAGCTCCGAGTCGCCCAGATCGGAGATGACGGATCGCCAGGGTTGAACAAGGAGTTAACCATCACATTATAGTTCCTAACGGCCAGATGGCCGGTACCGTGATTCCCGCGATTGGAATCGGACCGCTTCGCTGCCACTGTTCGTGGGGAAGGCTGGAGTGCAGTCAGACACCTTGAGTTGGGACCCGTATGCCGCCCTCGGCCTTAGCCGATCCGCTACCGCCGACGATATTCGTCGCGCGTACCGCCGGCTCGCCAAAGAGCTGCACCCGGATGTGCGTCCCGGCGACAAACAAGCGGAAGAGAAATTCAAGCGGGCGACGGCGGCTTTCAATCTGCTGTCTGATCCGGTCACCAAGTCGCGGTTCGATCGCGGCGAGATCGACGCAGACGGCAATGAACGCATGGCGTTCGGCTCACGGCCGCGACACAGCTCGCGCGCACACGCAGGCGCCGGCGCCTATGGCGGCGGCGCGGCCAATGACGCGTTCGACCTTGGCGACATCTTCTCCGATCTGTTCGGCCCGGGCTTTGGCGGCGGGCGCGGCTACTCGCGCATGCGCGGTCGCGACATCCGCTTCACGCTGGAGATAGACTTTCTGGATTCCGTCAACGGCGCCAAGCGGCGGGTGTCGCTGAGCGAGGGCCGCACGCTGGATGTGGCGATCCCCGCCGGTGTGGAAAGCGGCCAGGTGCTGCGACTCAAGGGCCAAGGCGGGCCGGGCGTGCAGGGCGGCCCGGCCGGGGATGCGCTGGTCGAGCTCACCGTGCGGGCGCACCCGTTCTTCCGCCGCGAGGGCCAAGACATCCACATGGACCTCAACATTTCGCTGACCGAGGCTGTGGAAGGCGGTCGCGTACAGGCGCCCACGGCGACGGGGCCGGTCAGCCTCACTATTCCGGCCGGATCGAACACCGGCAAAGTGCTGCGTCTTAAGGGTAAAGGGGTGGCAGGCCACGGCGACCAGTTCGTGCGTCTGCAGGTGGTGCTGCCGGACGCAGTGGACGAGGACTTGAAGAAGTTCGTCAAGAAATGGCCCAAAAGGAGCTATGTTCCGACGCGGCCAGGCGGTTAACGCCGCACGACCCTACTGTTCAGCGCCGATTCAGTGCACGGCGCGTAAACCTCCCGGGCCATGTGGGCTAAGCAACTTCTCGTCGCCGGCTTTGCCGTGCTGAGCGCCGCCGCAGCGCCGGTCGACTATGTACGCCAGGCGTACACAGGCGATGCTTGGCGCATCGAGGTGCAGGACCGCCGCGGCGGGGGGCGTGACGAGAACCTTCGCGATCTGCGCGAAATCGTCGCCGAACTGCGCGCCCGCTATGGCGGCGAACTGGTCGATGCGCGCCCGGTCGGCAACGGAACCGTGTATGAGATCGTTTGGCGCGACCGCAACGGTGCGATACATCACTTCCGTGTCGATAGGCGCCGCTAGAGGTGGATCGCGGGCATGCGGGTATTGGTGGTCGAGGACGACAAGAACTTGCGTGAGCAGCTTTCGGGCGCGCTCACCGATGCTGGCTATACAGTCGATACAGCAGACAATGGCGAGGACGGCCAGTTCCTCGGCGAAACCGAGCCGTACGACCTTGTCATCCTCGACCTGGGCCTGCCCAAGGTGGATGGGCTTTCGGTGCTGAAGGCCTGGCGTACGGAAGGGCGCACCATGCCGGTGCTGATCCTTTCGGCGCGGGACCGCTGGAGCGAAAAGGTCGAAGGCCTCGATCTCGGCGCCAACGACTATGTCACCAAGCCATTCCACATGGGCGAATTGCTGGCGCGCGTGCGCGCCAACGTGCGCCGGCAGACCGACCACCAGTCGTCCGTGATCGAAGTCGGCGATCTGAGACTCAATTCGGCCACCGCGCAGGTGACGGTGAACGGGGCGCCGGTGAAGCTCACCGCCTACCAATACAAGGTGCTCGATTATCTGATGCATCATGCGGGCCGGATCGTCTCGCGCACCGAGCTGACGGAAAAAATCTACAGCCAGGATCACGAGCGGGATTCGAACACGATTGAAGTGTTCATCGGCATTCTGCGTCGGAAGATCGGCGCCAACCGCATCATCACGGAAAAAGGCCTGGGCTATCGACTGGTCGATCCTGCCGCGGAACGGCAGTGAGCGACACCAAGGACGATGGAGCGCGCGCGCGCCCGTCGGTCTCCATTGCCGATAGCCATGAAACCGAACCTGGCTCGCAAGCCCGCCCCGCGCAGGACGTGCGCCTTTCGCCGTTCGACCGGTTTCGACGGCTGATCCGGCATTCGCTTGCGGCGCGGCTGCTGACGATCGCTGTGGTCAGCGTGTTCAGCCTGGTGGCGATGGGCGTGATCGCGCATTCGCAATTCCAGCGCCAGTTGCTGCGCCTGCTGATCGATCCTGAGATTCAGAGCGTCGAAGAAAACCTCGTCGGCAACGCCGGCCCCGGCCTTTCCGGCGAAATTGCGCTGCAGGATCTGCCCTACGACCCGCGCTATCTGCAGCCGCTGAGCGGGCGCTACTTTCAGATCGCGCGCATCCGCGACGATGGCTCGCTCGATGTGCAGGTGATTTCGCCGTCGCTGTTCGACGTCAGCATTCCGTTGGATCCCAAGCTGCAGGCCGAACTGGTCGCGCCGGACGCCCCGCGCACGCCGCGGTTCCTGGATATCCCCGGTCCGGACGATGAGCCGTTGCGCATCGTGGCGAGAGTTGAGGAGATTCCGCAGCTTGAGGGGCGCTATCTGTTCATGGTCGGCGTTGCGCCGCGGGCGATCATCGCGCCGGCGGCGAACCTCGTCGGCATTTCATTCGCCGTGTTTCTGGCCTTTTGCGCGTTGATGGTGGCGGCGGTGACAGTGCTGCAAATTCGCGTCGGGCTTGAGCCGCTGCATGAGCTGCAGCGCGATATCGCCGATGTGCGGCGCGGCGAGCAGGAGCGGCTGACAGGCGACTATCCGGCGGAGCTGCAGCCGGTGACGCAGGAATTAAACGCTCTGGTCGATCATAACCGGGAAGTGGTCGAACGCGCGCGCCGTCACGTCGGCAACTTGGCGCACGCGCTGAAGACGCCGATCGCGGTGTTGAAGAATGCCGCCGCCGACGGCGATGCCGAAGACGCCGTGATGAAGCAATCGATCGACGAAATGGAGAAATTCGTCGAGCGCCAGTTGCGCCGCGCGCGGGTGGCGGCGCGCGCCGAGGCGCGCTCTGGCGCCACTATCGCCTATCGCACGCCCGTGCTGAGCAATCTCGAAGACCTCGTTTTCATGATGGAGCAGCGCTACGATCATGAAAAGGCCATCGACATTTCCATCGAACAGCAGGGCGATGTGACATTCCGCGGCGAGCGCGAGGACCTCCTCGAAATGGTGGCCAATCTGATCGACAACGCCTGCAAATACGGCAAGAGCCAGGTGATCGTCACCCTGGTGCCGGCGGACGAGGGCTCTTTGTTCGAGGTGGCGGTGGAAGACGACGGGCCGGGTCTGAACGACGCCGATCTCGCCAAAGCCATGGCGCGCGGCGCGCGCCTGGATGAGGCTGCGCCGGGTCAGGGGCTCGGCCTTTCCATCCTCAAGGAGACAGTCGAACTCTATGCCGGCGAATTGGTGTTTGAGCGCAGCCCTGCGCTTGGCGGCCTCAAAGCGCGCCTGCGGTTACCGGCCACGGACTGATTCGCCTGCGGCGCCACCGGGCATTTTCCCTTTCAGAAAAGCAGGCTAGCACCGAACGGTGTGGTCGATGCTTTCCGTGCTGCTGGGCGGGGCGCTCTTGTGCGCAGGCGCAGCATTCTGGGTGCTGCGGGCTTACCGTCGCGCCGGCGGCGGTGCGCGCACGGCGTTTCCGGCGCTGACCGCCTGCGCGCTTGTCGCGATCGCCACGCTCGGCGCTTACCTGATCATCGGCCATCCCGAGTTGCCGGGCGCAGCTTACGCGCAGCGGCTGGAAGCGCTGAAGCAGCGCGATCCGGCGACGTTCTCCTTCGACGAAGCGCTGGCGGTCTGGCGCGAGGTGGCGCGCGAAAATCCCGGCGACGCCTTACCGCACTTTTACGCCGCCGAGCTGTTGTTGCGCCAAGGCCGTGCGCCTGAGGCCGCGCGCGCCTATGATGCCGCCTTGCGGCGCGAGCCCGGCCTTGCCGAAGCCATGGTTGGTTTGGGCCGCGCGCTGGTGCAGATCGATGGGCATGTATCGCCGGAGGCGGCGGCGCTTTTCCAACAATCGACGGAGCTGACGGAGGATCCAAGGCCCTGGCTTTACCTTGCCATGCACGCGGCCGAGCAAGGCGACGAGGCTGCGCTGCGCCAATATGCGGTCGAGGCGGGTTCGCGCATGCCCCCGGACGATCCACGCCAGGACATGGTGCGCGCAATGAGCCGGCAGGGTCTCTAGCATGAGACGACGCGATCAGCGCCTGATGATGATCGCCGCAGCCGGCGCCGTGCTCGTGCTGGCGGCGACGCTCACCTTCGCGGGCCTCCGCGAATCCGTAGTGTACTTCGTCGCCCCTTCCGATCTGGCCGATAAGGCCGCACCCGGCCAGCGCGTGCGCCTTGGCGGGCTGGTCGTCGAAGGCACCGTGCGCCGCGAAGCGGGCGGCGCCACGCGCTTTACGGTGACCGATGGCGCGGTGCAGGTCGAGGTGCGCACCCAACAGCCGCTGCCCGATCTTTTCCGCGAAGGCCAAGGCGTCGTCGCAGAAGGCGCCTGGTCGCCAGGTCAGGTGTTCGAGGCCGAACGCGTGCTGGCGCGGCACGACGAAACCTATATGCCGCGCGAAGTCGCCGAAGCGCTGAAGCAGCGCGGCGAATGGAAGGGCGCGCCGACGCCATGATCGCAGAGATCGGCGCATTCGCAGCGGTGCTGGCGCTGATGCTCAGTCTGGCTCAGGGCGCGATCGGATTGGCCGCATCCCGGCGCGACTCGCGCGCCGAGGCCGCCGCGGCGATCGCGCAATCTGCCGCGGCGCTGACTCTGATCGCATTCGTGTGCCTGATCGTGCTGTTCGTGCGCTCGGATTTTTCCGTGGCGACGGTTGCGGCCAATTCGCATGTCGACAAGCCGCTGGCTTACAAAATCGCCGGCGCCTGGGGCAATCATGAGGGCTCGATGCTGCTCTGGTGCCTCGTCTCGGCATTGTTCGGCGCGATCTATGCCTCGACGCGCGGCAAGCAGGATCTCGGTCTGTGGTCGCGCACCGTCGGCGTGCAGGGGCTCGTGACCGCCGGCGCGCTCGTCTACACGCTGTTTCTGTCCAATCCGTTCGCGCGTCTCGATCCCGCGCCGATGCAGGGATCGGGGCTCAACCCGCTGCTGCAGGACCCGGCGCTCGCTGCACATCCGCCGATGCTTTATCTCGGTTATGTCGGCATGAGCATCCCGTTCTCGCTGGCGATCGCCGCTTTGATCGAGGGCAAAGCAGATCAAGGCTGGGCGCGCGCGCTGCGGCCGTGGACCTTGGTGGCGTGGACTTGTCTCACGCTCGGCATCGCCATCGGTTCGTACTGGGCCTATTACGAACTCGGCTGGGGCGGCTGGTGGTTCTGGGATCCGGTCGAGAACGCATCGTTCATGCCCTGGCTGGTCGCGACCGCGCTCGTGCATTCGCTGGCAGTGGCCGAGAAACGCGGCACGTTCAAGAGCTGGACCGTCCTGCTGGCCATCCTCGGCTTCGGCCTGAGCCTGCTCGGCACCTTCATCGTGCGCTCGGGCGTGATCACTTCCGTCCACGCCTTCGCCACCGACCCGGCGCGCGGCGTCTTCATCCTGCTCTTCCTGACCATCGTCGTCGGCGGATCGCTGCTGCTGTTCGCCGTGCGCGCACCGACGATCGGCAACGGCCCCGGCTTTGCCGCCATCTCGCGCGAAGCGCTGCTGCTGTCGAACAACGTGCTGCTGGTCGTCGCCATGGCTGCCGTGCTGCTGGGCACGCTCTATCCGCTGTTCCTCGATACGCTGGACATGGGCAA
>CAZHWA010000094.1:6248-7255 GCA_964536175.1 uncultured Terricaulis sp.
GCCCACCCTATTTCGATTCGGTATTCGTGCCGCTGATGGCGCCGGCGCTGTTCCTGATGGGCATCGGTCCGATCGCCCGCTGGAAGGAAGCGCGCCTGCCCGATCTGTACGCGCGCCTGCGCTGGGCACTGGCCATCAGCGTGATGGCCGCCCTGCTGCTGCCGCTGACCGTCGACGGCTTCCGGCCGCTGACCAGCATCGGACTGTTCTTCGCGCTGTGGATCACCGCCTGCGTGCTGGTGGCCGTCGCCGAGATGCTGCGCGGCCCCGACGGACGCCTGTCGCCGGGCCGCTTCCGGCTGCATCCGGCAAGCGCCTGGGGCATGCATCTGGGTCATCTCGGCGTGGCCGTGTTCGTTGCCGGCGTGACGATCTCCAACACCTGGTCGGTCGACCGCGAACTGCGCATGGAGCCGGGCCAGACGGTCGTGCTCGGCGACTATGCGATCCGCTTCACCGGCCTGCAGCCGCTGACCGGCCCGAACTACGATTCCACACAGGGACGTTTCGAAGTGCGCCGCGCCGGCGCCGCCGCGGACGGCAAACCGCTGGCCATCCTGTCGCCGGAGAAGCGGATCTATCGCGCCAGCGGCCAGCCGATGACCGAAGCCGCCATCGATCGCGGACTCACGCGCGACGTCTATCTGTCGATGGGCGAGCCGCTCGACGGCAATGCGTGGGTGGTGCGCGCACACGTCAAGCCGTTCATCAACTGGATCTGGCTCGGCTGTCTGCTCATGGCCGCGGGCGGCTTCGTGTCGGCGGCCGACCGGCGCTACCGGCAGCACGCGGCGCGCCGGCGCGAGGCGGCCCGCACCGTGCCGGCAAGCGCATGAGGCATCCCCTGTCCGGTCCCATGCGCGCAACCCCGCGATGAAGGCCCTGCGCTTCATCATTCCGGCGATCGTCTTCGCCGCCATCGCCTGGTTCCTGCTGGCCGGGCTGGACCGCGATCCGCGCGACCTGCCCTCGCAGCTGAAGGACAAGCCGGCGCCGGACTTCAGCCT
>CAZHWA010000095.1:0-7223 GCA_964536175.1 uncultured Terricaulis sp.
TGCGCCAGTTCGGCAAGGTCGAAATCCCGCAGGAAGCCTTCATCGCGGCGCTGAAGATGGATTCCGACTAAGCGTAGTGCAGGAGGAATCCATCCCGGACAAGCGGCGCGTTAGCGGCGCGCCGATCCGGGATCTGATCAGGCGGCTTCGGTTTCGCCGACTGGCGCCGGACGATAGTCATAAGAGAAGATGCGAGGAGTGTGCGGCTCCCCTCGATCGCCACGGAGAGCAGAGGGGACTTGCACGTTCAACTGCGCGCGGACGTTTTTCCTTGTCGCCGCGGAATCGGCCAGGAAAACGCTATCCCGGTGCTTCCAAGCGACGACGTAAGTCATGGATTCGCTGATAACCGGTCGTCTCATTCGCTGCAATGCTCCCGCCTGGGAGAGCACAGCCTTTGAATTGGCAACTGATTTCGCGCTATGCATTGCGGGGCTTGCGCGAGCCTACGTGGTGCGCTCGCGTGCGGCCTCTCAGATGCGGGTAAACTGAACTCGCGTGCCGTCCAGCAGACTTGCCTCCAGTCCGCGCATGCGAAACAGGTCCGGCAACGCTTTCAGTCTTCGCGCAAAGTCACCGTAAAGCTCATTGATTTGCAGGCGCATGGGCTGTGCGAGAGTGGTCCAGTCAGACGCGCGTCGTCGGAAAGGAGGTGGCGGCGTGACGACGCCAAGATAGGCCCCCAACGTTGCCGCATGATGCCGCAGCGTCTCGTAGCGCACAAACACCACCTCGTATGGCGCGTCCGCGCTCAGCCAGAAATCGAAATGCTCCTCAAGGCGAAAGGCGTCGACACGGTGGTGCAGGAACTTCACCAAGTCCCAGTCTTCGGTCATGTCGCCTGGGAAGGATTGTAGATGGCTCGCATGTAGAATGGCGAAATTCGGCGCCGGCTGTTCACGCACGGGATTGACAGGATCAAAGCCATGGCCCTCATGGCGAACTCGACGACGGTTGAAAATTGAGATCGCAACATTTCTCGGATCACCGAACACATAGACGCACTTCTCACCTCTACTGAGCGTAGTTGGCGGAATTCGTACATGCGAGTGCGCTAACGAGCGCGCCTGCGACTCGCCTTCAGCGTTCAACCATGAAGAGATTTGCTTCGATCCGACGCCTCCAGGCGAAACCACACGCACTGAAACGCTTCCCCTCATAGGTTTGCACAACGCCTTGGCCGGATCGATGTTGGCGTGCTCCCAGTACGGATTGGCCTGATGTGCCCGCACGCAGGAATAGGCGACCGAGGCGCCCTCGATCTCAAGCCCGTCAACGTCGCCTCCTTTGCGCGCCTGCCGGGCCGCATAATTGACCGTGGCCTTGCTCTGCCTGATCGGTTCCTCGAGCTTCATCAGTGCGAGGCTTGGAATTGCCACGACCTGTTTGTTCAGGCTCTGCTCATTGGCCTTGTTCAGACGCGCGATTAGTTTTTGAATGTCGAGCAGAGTCGCATCCTCATGCAGATGGCCTACAAGGGTGCGCAACCAAGCTTTTTGCAGAAACTGCGGATGCCAGAAGCCCACGTTCGTGCGCGGCGCGGGCATGAAGGTCTGGCCGCCGAAGAGAATTGGATCTGCCGAGGCATCGATTGCGCGCGAATCTCTCCATCGCACGATTCGCAACGCATCGACATTGGAGGGAAGGTCGTCCGCGCGCGTGGTCAGCTCCTGCGCGATGGTGTTGATGGCTTCGGGGAGCGCGAGGGTAGGATAACGATCCGAGCTGCACCAGAAAATCCAGGTGGCGTCGCCAGCGGCTTCGTCCAACGCTGTGAAGGTTGCCCGGAACGGCAACGCGCATGGAACGATCTTTATCGCTAAGGTTCGCGGCGCCTCACGCACAATGCGCTCAGCCGCCGCTTGCGAGTTGACCGGGATTAGGAACTCAATCGGACAGTTTGGCCAGACCCGCGCATACTGCTGAAGGCAGAAGATCGCGGCGCTGAGATAGCCGTCGTGTGTAAGAAAGGCGCCTGGAATGCGCGTCATTACTTTTTTATACCGATGCCAACGTGCGGTACGCAACTCGCAGTTCGCTGTCGGCCTTGGCGAGGCCGTTAAACCTGACATACAGGATTCGAGATCGGCCTTTGGCCGTCTGGAGCGACGAGGCGAGCTGGCCGCGCGAGTCCGCTTGGGGTAACCCTGTGGCGTCAATGAAAAATGTGAGAATACAGCACCCCTCTATCCCCCACTTTTTCGAACTAACCCCCTGCAATCACTACGACTCCGCCAAAATCAATTCGACCGGCTTCGCGCTGGCTTAGAATGCACGCATCGCTCCGCTGGAGAGCAGTCGGATCCCTGTTCAAACCGATGCGCGAGCGTGGTGATCGAGCGTGAAGCTGCGTCGCGCGGTTGAGCAAAGCGCAGAAGAAGCCCGCCGAACATGAAAAGGCGGGAGGACGAACAGGGGACTCGTGTCTGAACACACGAACCCGCACGCCATCGGCCGAGCCGCCTCCGAGAGTGAAATAGCTCCCGCGACGGCGCCGCTGTCCAACGATCACGGGGCGCGGATGTACCGCGTAGGCAGCGCCCTCACCGGGCGCACTTAACTGACGCGATCCATCCGCGTCCCGCTCTCCGCCTCTTGAGCGAATGTCGCCCAAGACAACGACCACGCATACCGAAAGGAATTGAGTATGTCAGAGCGACGCCCCGAAGTTGAACATGCGCTCCGCAACGCGGGCCGCGCTGCAAAAAGCGGCGATCTCGCCGCCGCCGACCGCTGGACTAAAACGGCCGAGCGCCTGGCGGCTGCAGCCGGGAAGGTGGAAACGGCGGCAGAGGAGGAGCGCAACTTGGCGCAGGCGGAGGCAGAAGAGATGGCCTGCGTGCTGTTCGCCAAAGCGGCATACCTCGCCCACGCAATGGTGCATTCGCCAGTACAGGCGCCGGCGGCGTTTCAGGGCCTGATCAAGTTGTGGCGCGAGCGGAATCTGGGCGAAGGCGAGGAAGACGCCGAGCGTGCGGCGGCGAAGCTGGCCGCGTCCCACGCCGCCTATCTCGACGGCCGCTTCGAGGACACGCTCCCGGACTATGTTCGCGCGCACTTGGCTGCGGCCTGGAGCGCGCGGCGCGAGGAGCTTGAGAACAAGCCGGTCGTGCCGCTGTTGTGGCAAGAGGAGGAGGGCTAAGACGATGCCGCGCCGCACAATTCCGGCAGCTGCGCGTGCGCTCACCGTTCACGCTGCCGGCGTTCCTGGGCGCCTCGGCTGAGGCCAACGCCCAATGCGCCAACGCACCTGGACCAATCTCGAGGCGATGAAGTCGTTTTCGCGACAGCGGCGTGCATCTTCAGATCATGCCGAAGCTGATGCGGCGATCGCGCAGCATGCGTTTTTCCCCACGTCAGCGCACGCATCTGCGTTTGCTCGCTAGGAAGTTGGCGTAGCGGTGCTAGGCTTTGTTTATGCGCGGGGACTACTGGCTCACGGCGGAAGAGGCCGAGCAGGAGCGCAAGTTCATTGGTTGGTGCCAGCACTGGGCGCTGCCGGTCGCTGGCAGCCTTAGCCTTATTGTGCTCGCGCTGGCGCTGTGGGCGCTGTGGACCGTATCGGCATTGGTGTTCACCTGAGCCTCTGGGCGCGCGGCGCAGGTTCGCTCCCGCATGGACAGAATCTCGCGCCAACGCTACGGCTCGCCGGATCACAGCTGAGGAGGGGTCGATGCGTCGGGCTTTGTGGGCGGTGAGCGCTGCCTTGGTATTGGCCGCGTGCGGACAGCAGGGATCGGGACCGGCTTTGCCCCCGGTGCAGGAGGGCGCCCAGGCGCCGTCGAGGCCCACTGCGCCGACGGGGCCGGTTGACCGAGCCCAGATCACGGCCGAAGTGCGCGAGCAATTGACCGGCAACATCGATTCCCTGCTCGACCAGATGCAGGCCCAGCTCGGCGGTGAGCCGTTGCAAGGCTTTACCGACGAGATCGTCGAAATGGAGCCGGGCTCCGATCACCGCCAGCAAGTGGCCTTGGCCGGCGGCGCCGCCTATCGCATCGTCGGCGCCTGCGACGGCGACTGCACCAATTTCGACATCGAGCTCATCGACATGGCCACCGGCGGAGTGGTGGCGAGCGATATGCTGCCGGACGACTGGCCGATCGTGGAGTTCACGCCCCCGGCGGACGGCCAGTACATGGTCCGCTCGCTGATGCAGAGCTGCAGCGTCGCGCCGTGCTTCGCTGGCACACGGGTGCTGGTCGCCGCCGCCGGGCAGGGCGGCGCCGGCAAATAGCGCAAGCTAGGCGTACGGGAAGCAGTCCTCGCGCGGCAGCGGCAGCGCGAAGTGCGCGCCGAGCGCGTCGATGGCGTCCTCATGCTCGGGATAGGGATCGGCGTTGTCCGGCCCGACAATGACGATGCGAAAGTTCACTTGGTTGCGGCCCTCGGGCGGCAGCATCGCGGTCGCCAGGCCCTCGCCGCTATCGGAGCGCAGCGTCAAGAAGATCGGCATGGTGCGGGCGACGTGATCCTTGAGCCCGATCGCCTGCTCGAACACCGGCGCCCCGGTCGGCGCGCGGTAGTTCTCCCGGGCCGCCGCTTCGTAGCGGCGGAAGTATTTGTCCACTGCGTGATTCATCAGCGCAGCCTCGGCTTCCGCCTCCGCTTCTGTCTCGATCCTGAACCAAGTCGCCCCGCCGGGCGCATCGCACACATACCGCATCGCACCGGCACTCTAGCGCCAGGTTCGGAACAAATTATGGTGTCCGCCGGGGCGATTTATCTCAGCAGGGCTCGTCAACCCAGACGTAGCGGCCCTCGCGACGATCCCAGAGCTGCACGCGTCGCGTGCATTGGGGAGTGTCTTCGTAATAGCCGCCCTCATAATAGTCGCGCTCGTAGGCCGACCTGCGGTCATCATAATAGGGCTCGCGCCCCTGATAATAACCACCGTCGTAGCGGCACGGATCGTGGCAGCGCGGCGCAGGCGAAGCGCAGCGGCGATAGCTGTCGTAGCAATTGTCACGCCGGTCCTGGCTGGCGAGCGAGCCAAGGGCCAGACCGACAATCAGGCCGACCGCCCCGGCGGCCAGCGCATCGCCGCGATCTCGGTCGCGGTGGCGCCAGCGGCGGCGGTCGTAATCGCCGTGGTACCCGCGCTCCCAGTAGCCATGCCCGCGCCGGTCGCGTGCATCGGCTTCGGCGACGGGCGCCAGAGTGGTGAGAGCAAAGGCGAACGCCGCCAGCCAAGCTGAAAGTTTGCGCATGATGTGAGTGCTCCGGAGCTTAGCGTTGCGCCCCGGCAGCTGAATCCAACCTGAATGGCAGATGAACGGATGCGTCAGGACGCCAGCGCAAATGGCCGGCCAGTGGGGGGCGCCGGCCTGTACCCCGAGGTGGGCGGCGGAATTAAAGACGGAACCGTCTTAGACTGCGGAGCGCGCCCTTCGCGAGGCGCGCGAAAGGCGCGCCCCGCAGTTTTCGGGCTACTGGCCGCCGGCGCTGGTTTCGGCGCCGCTGCTCGCATCGCCGGTGGGAAAGCCGCGCACGCGCAGGAGAGCGTTGACGTCCGGATCGCGGCCGCGGAACCGGCGATAGGCTTCGGCCCGGTCGGAGGAATTGCCTTCGCCGAGAATGATGTTGCGCATGCCCGCGGCGATAGTGGGGTCGAACACGTTGCCGCTCTGCTCGAAATACTCCCAGGTGTCGGCGTCCATCACCTCCGACCAAAGGTACGAGTAATAGCCCGCCGAGTAGGAGTCGCCTGTGAACAGGTGACTGAACTGGGGCAGCCGGTGCCGCATTGCGATTTCGCGCGGCATGCCGATCTCGGCCAGTATTTCGCGCTCGAACGCATCGGGATTGGTGACCGGCTCGGCGCGGTTATGAAGCGCCATGTCGACCAGCGCCGCCGAGAGATACTCCACCGTGGCGTAACCCTGGTTGAACGTTGCGGCAGTGTGCACGCGTTCCACCACCGCCTGCGGCAACGGCTCGCCGGTCTGATAGTGACGAACGAAGCGATCGAGGATCGGACGTGTTAGCAGCCAGTGCTCGTGCACCTGGCTGGGATATTCGACATAGTCGCGCTGGGTGCCGGCAAGCCCCGGATAGTTCACTTCCGAAAGCAGCGCGTGCAGGGCGTGGCCGAATTCGTGGAACAGCGTTTCGGCGTCATCCAGCGAGAGCAGGATCGGCTGGCTCTCGGCGCCGCGTACGAAATTGTTGTTGTTCGAGGTCACCGGCGTGATCTCCTGGCCGGTGAAGGTCTCGTGCACGCGGTAGGCTGACGCCCAGGCGCCGGAGCGTTTGCCGGGCCGGGCGAAGGCGTCAAAGTAGAAGTAGCCGCGGAACGAACCGTCGCGGTCGGTCACTTCGAAAAGGCGGAAGTCAGGGTGGATGACCTGAGCGCCTTCGACCTCCGTGAACGACAGCCCATAGAGCTGATTGGCCATGTAGAATGCGCCGTCGATCATGTTGTTGAGTTCAAAATAAGGGCGCAGCTCGTTCTGATCGAGATTGTAGCGTTCGCGGCGCACCTGCTCGGCGTAATAGAGATAGTCCCATGGTTCGATGGTGATGCGCGCGCCCTGGCGGTTGGCGAGCGCCTGCATGTCAGCGACCTCTTCGCGTACACGCGCCACAGCCGCCGGCCACACCCGCATCATCAACTCCTGGGCGCGTTCGGGATCGTGCGCCATGGTGTCGTCCATGCGGTAGTGCGCGTGGGTAGGATAGCCGAGGATCTGCGCGCGCTCGGCGCGCAGACGCAGGATGTCCGCGACGATCGCGTTGGTGTCGTTGGCGTCGCCGTTGTCGCCGCGATTCTTAAACGCCCGCCAGACTTGCTGACGCAAACGCCGATTCTCGGCGAAGGTAAGGAAGGGGTCGACGCTGGAGCGGGTGTTGACCACCGCCCAGGCGTTTGGCTGACCGCGCGCGACCGCAGCGGCGCGCAATGCGTCGCGGATGTTTTGCGGCAAGCCGGCAAGCTCAGCCTCGGTGTTGATGAAGATCGCCGTGTTCTCGTCAGCCAGCAGGCGGCGGCTGAATTCGGCAAACTTTCCTGCCAGTTCCTCGTTGATGGCGCCCAGACGCGCTTGCTGCTCCGCTGACGCCGCCGCGCCGGCGCGGACGAACTGCGCATGCGTGCGCTCCAACAGGCGCAGTTGTTCGGGCGTGAGGCCGAGATCGCCACGCTGCTCGTATAGCGCGTGAATGCGTTCGTAGAGCGGGCGGTTGAAGGTGATGCGGTTAGTCGCGGCGGTCAGGCGCGGCGA
>CAZHWA010000096.1:0-7157 GCA_964536175.1 uncultured Terricaulis sp.
ATCTTGTCCATCGCGTTGCGGAACTTCTCGCGATGCTCGGCTTTCTCGATGACGTCGGCTCTGGCGCCGATCATCTCCACGCCGTGCTTGGCCAGCGCGCCAGACCGGTCGAGCGCGAGCGCGCAATTGAGTGCGGTCTGGCCGCCCATGGTCGGCAGGATCGCGTCGGGCTTTTCCGCTTCGATGATCTTCTCGACCATCTCCGGCGTGATCGGCTCGACATAGGTCGCATCCGCCAGCCCCGGATCGGTCATGATGGTGGCCGGGTTCGAGTTGACCAGGATGACGCGGTAGCCCTCTGCCTTCAGCGCCTTGATCGCCTGCACGCCGGAATAGTCGAACTCGCAGGCCTGGCCGATCACGATCGGCCCCGCGCCGACGATCAGGATCGAGGAAAGGTCGGTTCGTTTCGGCATGCGCGCGTTCGCCCCGCGTTCGGCGGCTCCAGAATCGATCCTTTCAGGGGATCAGGCGTGCTTAGGCGAGGCGCGCAAGGCGCGCAAGACCGGCGCTGTTCACGCCGCCGATCGGGCCTAGGCGGGCTTGGCGCTGCGCTGCACGAGCGCCACACACACGACACTGAGCGCCAGAGCGACATAGCCGCCAATGCCGACAAGGCCGTTCCAGGGAAAGTCCGGACGCGACAGCGAAAGGATAGTGAGACCGGCGGTGGCGTTGATCGTGCCGTGCAGGATGCCGGCGGCCCATACCGAGCGCGCTCGGTCGCGCACCAGAGCCAATACCGGCGACAGGAGAATACAAAACACGATGAAGAGGCCGACGCCGAGCACGCGTTCGGTCGGGTAGTTGTGGCCGAACAGATAGATGGCCGGCGCATGCCATACGCCCCAGATCGCGCCGGTGGCCAGCGATGTGCGCCAGAAGCCGGACGGGCGCCACAGCGTGTGCAGATAGCCGCGCCAGCCAAGCTCCTCGGAAAAGGTGAGCACGACGGAGTTGATCGCGGCGCCGATCACGAGCGCCTGGAATACGATCAACGGGCCGAGCGGCAAGTTGTCCGGCACCTGGCTGACGTCCTGGCCCGCCTGACGCGCGGCCTCAAGCACGTTCGATTGCAGATCGCCGAGCGTGCGGTCCGAGAACAGCAGCGTCGCAACGACCGAGGCCGCGCACAACGCGACGGCGATGAGATAGGCGTAAAGCCACCACAAGTTGGGCATAAAGCGCAGCCCGAGCGCCTCAAGGCGCCGTCCCTTGTCGAACGCCAGCGCACAGATGACGGCGGCGGCGGCCGGCCCCATCATCATGCCCCCAAGTGTGGCAAACGCAGTCGCCGGACTGCCTGCGGCGCCAAGCGCCCAGCCGCCGATGGCCACGCTCCAGGAGATTGCAAAGGTCAGCAGCACGAAGACAATGGACTTGTTGGCTATCGACATCAGCTATCCCCTTCGTTGGGTTGTTTCTTTTCTACACGCACGCCGCGCGCTTTGAGCGCCTCGCGCAAGAGACACTCGATTTCCGCATTGACGCTGCGCAAGTCGGCGCTCGCCAGCCGTGCAACGGTGTCGTAGAGCGCGGGATCGAGCCGCAAGGCGAAAGCTTTGCGTTCGGAAGCCATTTCTTATTGATAGAGCGATCCTGTGTTCACCACCGGTTGGGCGTCGCGGTCCGAGCAGAGCACGACCAAAAGGTTCGACACCATCGTTGCGCGCCGTTCGTCATCGAGCGCGACGACGTCGCGTTCCGAGAGCTGGTTGAGCGCGTGCTCGACCATTTCCACTGCGCCTTGCACGATCTTCTGCCGTGCGGCGAGGATGGCTTCCGCCTGCTGACGGCGCAGCATGGCGCTGGCGATCTCGGGCGCGTAGGCGAGGTGGCTGAGCTTGGTTTCGTCGATCACCACCCCGGCGACCGCTACGCGCTCCTGCAATTTTTCTTTGAGCAGCGACGAAACCTGGTCGGCGTCGCCGCGCAGCGTCGGCTCTTCGTGCTCGGCGTGATCGTAGGCGAAGTGCGAGGCGATCTCGCGCACCGCGGTCTCGATCTGGATGTCGACGAAGGTCTGGTAGGCGTCGACGTCGAACAGCGCCCGAGCGCTGTCGGTGACGCGCCAGACGACGACAGCGGCAATTTCGATCGGGTTGCCGCGCCGGTCGTTCACTTTGAGCCGCTCGCCGGTGACGTTGCGTACGCGCAGAGAGATCTTCTTGCGCATGTACCAGGGGATGACCCAGCGCAGGCCGGGCGCGCGGTCCGTGCCCTTGTAGTTTCCGAACAAGGTGATGGCCGCCGCCTCGTTGGGTTGAAGGGTGTAGAAGCCGGCGGCGGCGAAGCATTCGAGGACGAGCAAAACGAGATAAAGCACGATGCGAAAGCCGGGATCGCCCCCGTTTTCGGCGACCTGGATGGCGTCGATCAGCCCCCAAGTCGTGCCGACAAGAGCGGCGATCAGAAGAAGCAGGATAAGCCCGCCATTCAGCGTCTGGGCCTTGCGTTCTTCGGTGTGGTTGAGGGCCGAGCCGGCCATGACATACCTCCAATGCCATCAAAGTGATATCACAGTAATAGCGTCGGGAACCGGGAACAAGCGGTTTTTCGGTCACGGAGTTTACCGCGTCATTGAACCGGCGGTTAAACAGTACCGTCTAAATTCGGGCCCGAAACGAGGTCCGAGATGTTTTCGGCATTGGCGGCCAGCCGCGCCTTCGGGCGGCGCCGGGACGGCAACGTCGCGATGATGTGGGCGTTGATGGGGTCCGTCTTGGTGGGCCTTGTCGGCATCACCGTCGACTTCACCCGTGCGCAGATGCTGCGGGCGCAGTTACAGAACGCAGTCGACGGCGCGGCGCTGGCGGCGGCGCGCGGCGATGCAATGACGCCAGCACAGCGCGAGGCGGCGGCGCGCTCATATTTCGATGCTGAGATGGGCGATCTTGCCCCCACCGCGGTTGTGAACATCGCCGATATTCCGGGCTCCAATCAGGTCACCGTCAGCGCCACCATGCCGATGCCGCTCAGCCTGGCGCGCATCGTCCGCAACGAGGATTGGATACTTCACGTCGATTCCGACGCCGAGCGCAGCGGCAACAACGTGGAAGTGGCGCTCATTCTCGACGTTACCGGCTCGATGGCCGGACAGCGTATCGTCGATCTGCGCGCCGCCGCGACCAGCCTTATCGATACCGTGATCCGCGATCAGCAGGTCCCGTATTATTCCAAGATCGCGCTCGTCCCGTACTCGATGGGCGTGAACGCGGGCGACTACGCCGACGCCGCCCGCGGGCCCATTGCCGGACCGGCAGATATCGACGACGCGGACTGGCGCGCCGGCTCCTCACGAAACATCAGCAACATCACGCGCGCGAACCCGGCTGTCGTCACGGCCAACAGCCACGGCTTTCAAAACGGGGACACGGTTTACATCCGCAATGTCAACGGCATGCACCAGGTGAACAACCGCGTGTTTACGGTGGCGAACCGGACGACGCACACGTTCCAGCTCCAGGGCGTGAACAGCTCCAGCTATAACAGCTATTCTTCAAGCGGCACAGTGACTGAGTGTCTGAACTCGACCTGCTCGCTGGAGGTCACGCTCGACAATAACGAATTTGGCGATCACGATCTTGAGTCCGGCGATCGCGTGTACTTCACCGGCGTCAATGGCATGACGCAGCTCAACGACACGCTGTTCACGATCTCGGATGTCGATGGCGACACGATCACGCTGTCCGGCACACATGCGAGCTTCAGCACCTACAGCTCGGGCGGCGAAGCCCATTGCGTGGCGGCAGGCTGCTCTTATTTCGCTTTCCAGAACGCATCGGCCAATGCCTGGCGCGTCTTCCCGTCGAGCACGTGCGTCAGCGAACGGGTCTCCTCGCACCAGTATTCCGACACCTCGCCCGGCACGGCCTTCGTGGGGCTCAACTATCCGAGCAGTGCGAACGCGTGTCCGAGCGCGGCCGTCGTGCCGCTGACCACCGATGCGGATTTCCTCAACGGCCGTGTCGCAGGGTTGCAGGCGGCCGGATCGACGGCGGGACAGATCGGCCTTGCCTGGGGCTGGTACATGATCTCGCCGCACTGGGCCCACCTGTTCCCGAGTGCGAGCCAGGGCGCGTCCTACAGCGCGCCGGAAACGCTGAAAATCGCGGTCTTGATGACCGACGGCGCGTTCAACACCGGCTATTGCAACGGCGTGATCAGCGAGGACTCCAATAGCGGCGCCGGCTCGGCCTCCGAACGCATCAACTGCGATGCGACCAACGGCGACCCGTTCGATCAGGCCGAGGAATTGTGCGACGCGATGAAGGCGCGCGGCATCATCATCTATACGGTTGGCTTCGACCTGGCGGCCGGTTCGGAAGAAGAAGACATCATGCTCGAATGCGCGACCAGCAGCGAGCATGCCTATCTTGCCGGAGATGGTAACCAATTGATTGCCGCGTTCAACGCAATCGCCGCTTCGATCACGCAGCTGCGCATCACGCGGTAGGCGCGGCCGGCACGACGACAAGGCGCGCGCCTCTGCTTGCGGGGCGGGCGGCCGTTCACCTAACGGGCCGCCCGGAAAATTAATGTATTTCGCGTAAAAGGAGCAGCTCTCACAGGTCCAACGAGGCCGGGAATGTCGACGAATAGAGAGCTCTTACGTACTTCTGCACTGAATTTCGCGCGCGCCCGCAGCGGCAACGTTGCGATGATGTGGGCGCTGATGGGCGCTGTGCTGGTGGGCACGATCGGCATCACGGTCGATTTCACCCGCGCGCAAGCTTTGCGCAACCAGATGCAGAACGCCGTCGACGGCGCGGCGCTCGTGGCCGAGCGCAGCTCCAATCTCACGCTTGCGCAGCGCGCCGCCGCGGCGCGCGCCTTCTTCGACGCGGAGATGGGCGACAATGCGGTCAACGTCACCTTCAATGTGAATGAACTGGAGCAGGGCGGCCACCAGGTGGACGCCTGGATGCCGATGCCGCTGAGCCTTGCGCGCATCGTTCGCGACGAGGACTGGACGCTTCACGCCAGCGCGGTGGCGGAGGCCAGCGCCAGCCCGCCGATCGAAGTGGCGCTCGTGCTCGACAACACCGGCTCGATGGCCAACGACATGCAGGCGCTGCGCGACGCCGCATCGGATCTCGCCGCCGACCTTCTGTCGCGTGACGGCGACACCGTGCGGGTGGCGCTTGTGCCGTTCGTCGCGCAGGTGAACATTGGCGCCAACCCGGCCCACATGGCCTGGATGGATACCGCCGGCGCCGCGCCGATGAACGGTGAAATCCTCGAAGACCGGATGATCGGCTATGTGGCGCGCAACACCAATTCCAGCAGCGCGGCCTATACAGCCTCCAATTGTTCGGCGCTGAGCACGCTGCCCTATTTCGACAACCCGTCCACCGGTTCGACCAACGAGGGCTATCCGGGGCCATACCGTCTGCGCTGGCAGCGCAGCGGCAGCCGCTGCTATGCCTTCACGCCCGAGGATGGGATCAACTACTTCACGCTGTTCGATCTCATTTCGAACGAAACCTGGAAAGGGTGCGTAGAGGCGCGGCCCGAGCCGTTCGACGTCACCGACGACGCTCCCAATCCGGCCAATCCGGCCACCATGTTCGTGCCGTTCTTCTGGCTGGACACCGGCGGCGACGCCGGCCAATCCAGCACGAACAGTTCGGGCCAGCCGCACTACCGCAACAACAACCAGTCCTACCTGTCGGACACGCCGGGCGATTTGCGCAGCGCAACACATGCGAACGTGACGGCGAGCAACGGACGCCCGCCAACCTCGCAGACCAACGCCGTAACCATGACAAGCTCCAACAGCAGCAGCGTCACGGCGCAGCAGCGGCGCGAGGCCCGCTTCTTCAACGTCTTCAAGTATCGCGGCACAGCCGCTTCGCTGGACAACACCCCCGCGGACACGCGCGGGCCCAACCGCGGCTGCCCCACGCCGATCGTGCCGCTGACCACCAACGAGGCCGTAGTTCAGGCCAACATCGCGGCGATGCGCGACTGGATGGGCGGGGGCACCAACCAGGCCGAAGGTCTGGCCTGGGGCTGGCGCGTGCTGTCGTCGTCGCCTCCCTTCACCGAGGGCGAGGCGTTCAACGCCGCGCGCGACAATGTGCGCAAGGTCATCGTGCTGATGTCCGACGGCGAGAACACCAATGTCGGCACCGATGCGGTGATGGAAACCGACTTCTCGGCGTACAATTATCTCGGCTTCTGGCGCGAGCACGCCACGGGCAACGCGCTGACGCAGCTGCTGTTCGGCGTCCTGCACGGGGTGCTGCCGCCGCAATTCCGCCGCGACATCAACTCCTCAAATCAATATGTCAACTACGTCAATGCGCGCCAGCGCGCGGTGTGCGACAACATCAAAGCGGATGGCATCGAGATCTACGTCGTCCGTTTCCGCAATGGCGACGAGAGCGTGATGCGCGATTGCGCCTCAAGTACGGAGCACTATTTCCGTGCGAACAACGCTCAGGAGCTGTCGGCGGCGTTCGATGCGATCGGCACCGGGATCGGGCAGCTGCGCCTGACGCACTAAGCGGGCGCGGCGTTCACCCGAGCGCGAACTGGCCGATCAAGGTGGCTGCAGCCACCACGAAAGCGGCGCCGGCGAACAGCCAGTAGCGGCGCAGCAGGTTTGTTTGAGGTCTTTGCGACATGGCGAGCTCCCGGAGAGGCAAGAGCACACGAGTCTCTTAGTAGCCGGCGCCCAGAGCCGACGATGAGGTCAGCCTACGCGAGATATCCCCAGGCGCACATTAATTCGCGGCCAGCCGCAGCGGCGGATGTGTGGCCGATCAGACCGGCGGCAGCGGCTCATTCTGCTCATTCAGCAGCACGACCGTCGGCGCGTAATTGCGCGCCTGTTCGGCCGGCATCTGGCAGTAGGCGACGACAATGATCGGATCGCCAATCTGGGCCAGGCGCGCGGCCGCGCCGTTGACGCCGAAGGTGCGCGAACCGCGCGGCGCCTCGATCGCGTAGGTGGTGAAGCGGGCGCCGTTATTGATGTTGAGCACATCCACCTGCTCGTACGGCACGATGCCGGCGCGATCGAGCAGATCGGCGTCGATCGAGATCGAGCCCTCGTAGTGCAGGTCGCACTGCGTCACGCGTGCGCGATGCAGCTTGGCCTTCAATAAGGTCAGCATCATTCAGGAGGCGCCTGGAATTGAATGACGATG
>CAZHWA010000097.1:0-7142 GCA_964536175.1 uncultured Terricaulis sp.
TACGGCTTTCCGATCGCGCAATTCCTGTTCGGTGAGACGCCTGCGGTCATGATCCACCGCATCGGAGGCGGCCAATGAGCGAGCACGATCCCCGCACCGATCAGAAATGGTTCACCTGGGCCTCCGTTGTCGTCGCCGGCGCCTTGGCGTTTTCGTTGACATTCGGCCGGCTGATCCTGCCAGGCGTGCAGGCGCCCAACGCAGGATTGGATTGGTGGACAGCGATCTGCCGCGCCGTCGGCATTGCGCCAGGCTCGCCGGCGCAGCCGCAGCCGATCGCCGACGCAACCGCTGTTCCTGTGTCGGAGGTGGAATGGGGCCCGCGCACGCTGCAGATTCTGCGCAGCGGCGACGTCAGCCGCGGACAGGAGCTGGCCGAGCAGGTGTGCACGGCCTGTCACGGCGAACGGGGCATGAGCATCACCGCCGAGTATCCGCGCATCGCCGGACAAACGCCGGAAGCGATCTACAAGCAGCTCTCCGATTATCGCTCCGGCGCGCGCTACCACGAACTGATGACGCCGCCGGCCCAGCAGCTGTCGCCCGATGAGCTGGCGGCGGTCGCGGCCTATTTCGGCCGCATGCGCGCAGGGCCGGTGCTCGGCACGGCGAACATATCGAGCTCCGATCCCGATATGGTGCGGCTGATCCATCGCGGCGATCCGGCGCGGCGGCTGGCGCCGTGTCAAAGCTGCCACGTCAATGGGAGCGGCGGCCCGCCTGAGACGCCGGCCATCGCCGGTCAGAACCGTACTTATCTCGAGCGGCAGCTGCGCGCGTTTCGCGACGGCACACGCCAGAACGACACCTACCGGCGCATGCGCGACATTGCCGAGGAGCTGAGCGACGAGGAAATCGCGCGCCTCGCGGCGGCGTACGAGGGAACCTACTAGCGAGAGCGCCGGAACGCGGTGGCCTCGCGCGCATTGAGCAGACCAGGAGGAGAGGCTCATGCGATGGTTTTCAGCTTGTACGCTCGCCGCCTGCGCCGCCGCACTTGGCGCGTGCGGCGATAACAGCGCCACGATGCGCGACACGCAGCAGACACCGGCGCCGGCGTCAACGGCTGCGCCATCCCAGGCGCCCGCGGCGGACGGGGCGTTTGGCTATACCCGCGCGCAATTGGAGGACGCCGACATCCGCTCGCCCGACGGCGCAGAGCTCGGCGAAGTGGGAGCGGTGATCACCGACGACGCCGGCGCTGTTATCGCGCTTGCTGTAGAAGTGGAGGGGCCCGACCCCGATCCGGTCGTGCGTCTGCCGCTCGAAGGCCTGACGCCGGTGACGACGGGCGACGACCGCGATTTGCAGACGACGATGACGCGTGACGAGTTGCGCGCCCTTCCTGCGTGGCAGCGGCGGTAGATCAGCAGGTCAGACCGGATCGAGCCGGCGCACATCGAGGTGGCCGGCGCGGCCATGCCAGAAGCCGTTGGCGAACGCCGGGATGTTAGACGTTTCGCGCAGGCGCGCTTCAGCCTCGCCTGCAGCCATGCGTGCCGCCAGCACGGCGCGGAACAGCGCGGCGACTTCGACCATGTCGAGGCCATGCGGCGACAGGCGCAGATCGGTGACGCCCAGGGCCGCGAGCTCCGGCGCTTCCGACAGCAGACAAAGATAGGCGTGCGATAGCGTCTGCACGCCGTTGACAGCGAGCCAAGGCGCGCCCTCGATCGTACGCAATTCCATGCCGTCGGCATCTTCCTCGCACACGAATTGGCAATTGTCCTTGGTGCGGCCGTGAGCGCGCGCGTGGTAGCAGCGCGCAGAAAGGGCCAACGAAGCGCGGCCGAACACCTGCACCTCGACGCCAACGGCGAGTTCGCGGCCGGTTGCGGCCAGCGCAGCGACCGCCTCGCGCGGCAACTCGGAGGGTAGCGAAAAATGCGTGCCGCCGCGGACAGCGAGATAGCGCATGGTTGCTTCGTTATAAGTGTTGAACAATGCGCCGATGCGGTGCGGGCGCCCGCTCAAGTGGAAGAGCGCGGCCGCGTCGTTGGCTTCAACTTCGATGTCCCACTCCACAAGTGCGGCGGCCATGGCGCGTTCGCGCTTGAGCATCACTTCGGCGAGCGAGGAGAACACTACCGTCTTGCCGCCGCGCTGCAGCCGTTCGATGAGTTCGGGATAGAGCGGTTCGGAAAAGGGCGCGCGCTTGGAGCAGATCACTTCGCCGATATAGACGGTGTCGAGCGCGGCCTCGTCGGCGATGCGGGCGTAGAAATCGCGCTTGCGCTCGGCCGGCCAGTGAAACAGGAGCGGGCCGAGCGTCAGGCGGGGCAGGATCGCGCTCATCAGCGCCAGGCCTTCGATTTGAAAGCGCCTTGCGTCTGCTTCTGGCCTTCGGTGAGCGCGACGAGATCGGTCAGCTCCGGGGCGCGTCCGGCGAGCACGGCGTCGATGGCTTCGCGGAAGTTGCGGACGACGGCGCGCACATAGGCGCGCGAACGCTGGCGGCCCTCGATCTTGAACGCATGCACGCCGGCATGGATCAGGTCCGGCAGCAGCGCCGCCAGGTTGAGGCTCACCGGCTCTTCGAACGCGTAATAGGGCTCGGGCCGGCAGGCCGTGCGGTAGCGGCCTTTGCAGATGGTGGGATAGCCGGTCTTGTCGGCGGCGGCGAAGCAGTCGATGGCGAAATCGCCGAGACGGCTCACCATGGCGCCGTCTTGGTCCGGTTCGAACCGCACTTGTGCGGCCGGCGAACAGACGCCGTCCATATTGGTCGATACGCCGGTGGCGTAATTGGTGAGCGCGCAGCGCCCTTCGAGCATGAGGCCGTGATTGCCGAAGATGAAGGTCTCGATCTCGCAGGGGATTTCGGCGGCGATCGCCTTGATCTCCGGCACGGTGAGAATGCGCGGCAGCACCACGCGTTTGACGCCGAACTCGCGGCAATAATAGCCGATCGCCTCCGGGCTCGATGCGGAGGCTTGTACGGACAGGTGCAGGCGTTGATCGGGATGGGCGCCGGCGGCGTACGCGGCGACGCCGATGTCAGCGACAATCAGGGCATCGGCGCCGGCGGCGACGCCGGCGTCGACCGCTTCCTTCCAGAGCGAGAACTTTCCCGCCGGCGGAAATGTGTTGAGCGCCAAGAGCACCTTGGCGCCGTGTGCGTGCGCGTAGGCCAGGCCTTGCTTGAATTCGTCGAGCGTAAAGTTGAGACCGGGAAAATTGCGCGCGTTGGTGGCGTCCTGGAAGCCGCAATAGACGCTGTCGGCGCCTGCATCGACGGCGTCGCGCAAGGCGGTTGGCGTGCCGGCCGGGCAGACCAGGTCGGGACGGATCATGCCGGCGCCGTCCGCGCGATGACGCGGCGCACGAGCGCGAGCGTAAAGCGGCCGGGCGCACCATAAGCGGACGCGGCCGCATCGGCGAGCTTGACCTCGAGATTGTCGATGGCGTTGCGCAGGCTCACGACCGCTTCGGTGTCGCCGCTGACGGCGAGGTCGCGCGCGAAGAACATTGCGTCGCCGTCCTGGTCGCTGTCGATCATGCGCATGAGGCGGGCAAAGCGCGCGGCGATGCGGGCGTCATGCGCGGGCGCCGCGGCGCGCGCATAAGCACGCAGAATTGGCGCGCGCGGGTTGGGCTCGAGATAGAGCACGAACGGCAGATCGGTGGGATCGATCACGAAGCGCGCGGCGCGATGGATCCCCAGCCGCTCGAACACGTCAGGATGGCGGCGCGCCACATGCGCAACCACGCGGCGTAAAGCCGGCTGCAGCAGAGCAAGCGGCGAGGGCCGCGAGAAAGCGCCGCGTCCGCGGCGCAGCGCCTGGACGACATAAGCCATGGCGTTGGCTAGCATGCGTTGTCGCTGCGCCGCTTAGCATTGGTCAAGCGCGGCGCGGGCGCGTTGTCGCGGGGGCTGCGTGTCAGCGCAGCTCTATAACCTTCTCGCCGAGGGCCAAGAGGCTTTCGGCGGTAGGCCAGCGCGCGTCCCACCAAGCGCGAAAATGCGCGAGTCTAAGATTTCCGCAACGCACAAGCACGACAGGCGCGCCACCGGTCCGTGTCGCTAGATCGAGATAATCTGTGTCCTTTGTGATGACGATCGCAGCCGTCGAGACGGCGTGCGCCCAAATTGTGGTGTCGTCTGCAGTTGGAGCGAGGGCGGCCGCAGCGTGTTCGCCGTCATGGCCTCGTTCGCGCAGCCATTGCGCGAGCGCCGGTGGAAGGTTGGTGTCCACCAGAAAGCGCATGCGCTCTCAGGCTGACACGATGGGATGGTCGAAGTTCTTCGCGGCGTAAGCGAGGGCAGCCTTGATGTCGTCGGCTTCGAGGTAGGGGAAGGCCTCGAGGATGTCTTTCTCGGTCATGCCCGAGCCGAGCATCTCAAGCACCTCGGCCACGGTAATGCGCATGCCGCGGATGGTCGGCCGCCCGCCGCGGACGTTGGGAAGGATGGTGATGCGGTCCATGCGAGGAAATATAGCATGGCTGACGGTTCTCGTCATTCGCAGTTCGCCTACGACTCGTGACATCCGGCAGTCCGGGCGGGATCCACCACGTCACCACGCGCCGGTGTTGGCCATGCTGGCCCACGGTTCGCGCGGGGGGAGCGGCGCGCCGTCCTGCAACAGTTCGATGGAGATGCCGTCGGGCGAGCGGATGAAGGCCATGCGCCCGTCGCGCGGCGGGCGGTTGATAGTGACGCCGCGATCCATGAGGCGCTGACAGAGCGCGTAGATGTCGTCGACGCGATAGGCGAGGTGGCCGAAATTGCGTCCGCCGGCGTACTCGTGCTCATCCCAATTATAGGTGAGTTCGATCTCGGGGCTCTTGTTGGCGCGCGCGTTCTCGATGTCGCCGGGTGCTGCGAGAAAGACGAGCGTGAAGCGGCCCTTCTCGTTCTCGACGCGCGAGCGCTCGATCATGCCGAGCTTGTCGCAGAAGAAATCGAGCGCAGCGTCGAGATCGCCGACGCGGATCATGGTGTGAAGGAAGCGCATGGGGCGGAGGATAGCGCGGGGTGGGGCGGGAGGCGAGTGCTCCGATTCGAGGGATTCCTGATCGCGCGGAAGGACGAAGAGTGTGTGACCACTTTCGTGGGTTACGTTCTCCGTTCTAGTTGCGTGACCACAGAACGGCGCCGTTGCGACCGAACGTCAGAATTCTCGAGCCCTCGCGGCTGAATCGTGCCCCGTTGGGGTATTGGTGGCCGGCGAACCTTGCGAGTTGTTCGCCGCTTGAGGCGTCCCACAACGTTACGCGGCGAGGATTGGCTGTGAGAATCCATCGACCGTCTGGGCTATACTCCGCGCTGTAGTGCCATATGCCGCCTGGTGCGCGCAAACTAAAGAGAAACCGGCCAGTAGCGGCGTCCCATACCCAGGCGGACCCTGTCGTCGTTACGACCCGGCGGCCATCGGGGCTAAAAGCTGCGCTGGTCAGTCCCCGGGTGTGACCTCGAAGCACAATCAGTTCCGCACCCGTGGCTGCGTCCCAGATGCGCGCCGTAGTGTCTGATGATGCAGTCACAACGCGCGTGCCGTCGGTGCTGAATCTAACGTCGTTAATGCTTTCTGTGTGGCCCAAAAAGCTGGAGATTACTTGCCCGTCCGCAATCGAAATTAGCTGGGCTGTCCGGCGGGAGTCGGTTTCGCTCGAAATGGTGAGCAGGTGAGATCCGTCAGAACTGAAACGGGCTTTGTGGAAATTGCCTGCAAACTGCCGGACATGACTCCCCGTCGCCGCATCCCAAAGTCGGAGTTCTCCTTCGCTGGTAATAGTTAGGACTTGCGATCCATTTGGGTGAAATGTCGCGCTTGCACCGGCCACTCGAACTTCTGAGTTTTGGCTGACGATCGTCGATGCAGTACCGTATCCGAAGTCCATCACGATGCGATCGTCAACAGGCGAAAATTCTGCAGAATATACTGAATCATCTCCATGAATTCGGCGTGTAGCGCGAAACTCTCCGAATTCGGTTCCTTCACCAACGTCCGTCAAAGTTACACTTGGGTACCAGACGGGCCATTGGCTTTCAGTCCAGCTCCAGGCGACCAGACCGGCGAACGCGATCGCAAAGAAAAGGACCACGCCGCCTGTCAACTTCGCGGCTCGAATCCAATGCTTGGCTGTTATCGCTTTCGCTGACAGGCGCTCCGCCTTTGCCGCGCGTGCTTCCGCCTCACGCGCGCGCTTCTCTGCTTCCGCGCGTTCCTGCGCTTCGCGCGCGGTGGTTTCTGCCGCTGCCTTCTCTACGCGCAGGCGCTCAACGCGCTCACGTGCAGCCGTTTCTTCCGCCTCCCGCTCTCGCTGAACCGCGCTACGCTCGCGCAAGAAGCTCTCGGCGTCGATAACGAGCGGACTGGTAGCGGCATGCGCGTCGAGCCATGCTTCAATCTGTGCGATCGTGGCGCTCGCTCCAAGCGCGCCCCATTCGGCGATGTCGGCGCGGCCGGCGAGGCCGCCGAGACGGCGCAGGACCGAGAGCCACGCGGGGTCACGCGCGCTTGGTCTTTGCGCCCACGCGCGCATGTCTTCCATGTGGATGGAGTTGAAAGGCACGGGCGGATCGAAGCCGTCTGGACCGGCGACGTAGGTGGAGATCAAGGTCTGCTTGGTGAAGCCGATTTGCGCTTCGGCCTTTACCCATTGCGAAGTCGCCGCTTGCGGTGACCAGCAGACGAGGACCACGCGCGCGGCGCGCACTTCGCGGTCGATTTCATCCGAGAAGGCTTCGCCGGCTGACAGGCTGGCGTCGAACCATACATCGAGACCGAGGCCGCGCAGCGCTGTCGCGAGTCGTTCGACTTCGGCGCGCTCTTCGCGCTTGTAACTTAGGAAAACATCCGCCATCCGCCCGCTCCCGGCGCGAACGGTAGCAAGGAAGGGGGGCGTGTGTCACGGGGCGAGCAAAGGCCGGCGAGGACGCCGGCGCTCCATGGTGGGCGCGTCCGGCGCGCTTGCGCGGCAGGAGCCGCGCGCTCCAACCTGCAAGGCTGAGCGCTAGTTATCCAAAAAGCTCCGCAGCTTCCGCGAGCGGGACGGGTGCTTCAGTTTGCGCAGCGCCTTCGCCTCGATCTGGCGGATGCGTTCGCGGGTTACGCTGAATTGTTGGCCGACTTCTTCGAGGGTGTGGTCGGTGTTCATGCCGATGCCGAAGCGCATGCGCAGGACGCGTTCTTCGC
>CAZHWA010000098.1:0-6982 GCA_964536175.1 uncultured Terricaulis sp.
GGCCAAAAAGGCGAAGGCCAAGGCGCGCGAGCGGATGCCGTGCGCGCTGAAGCGCGCTAGCCGCCGCCTGACGTCGCCGAGAAAGCCCATGTGCGCGCCCGCCTCGCATTTGCTACGGCAAGGTGTACGGCCGGCTCTGCTTAGTTCGCGTAAAGGTAGATGCTTAGCAATGAGTGCAAATGGAACCTTGTTGCGCGTTTGGCGCACTGGCTTACCGGATTAACCTAACGCCCAATGAAAATGCCCGGTCCTCGCCGGGGAAGTAGCGCTCGTTGCCGAACGCAAAATCGGCGCGCTCGGCGTAATCGGTGTTTGTCAGGTTGCGTACGCTTGCAAACAATTGCGCGCGATCTCCGACGCGCCAAGCGGCTCGGAGCGAGAACACGTCGTGGCCGGGATATTCGTGTTGGCCCGATGCTTCGGTGATGTATTGCCCGACATGGCTCCAGGCGAGTTCGAGCTCGGTTGAGGCGCTTGGCCGCCACAACATTTGCAGATCGGCCAACCATTCGGGCGCCGATTCAATGCGTGCGCCGGAGACGATGCCATCGGCCGGGCTGTCGAAGTCATACCTGTGATCGGCGTAGCCGATCGACCCGGTCATGCTAAGCCGTTCGGAAAGCGGGATCTCGAGCGCGGCCTCCACCCCGCGATGCTGGGTGCGCGTGTCGGTCACGGTAAAGCCGTTCGCGTTTCGAAAGGCGCCGTGGCGCTTGCGCATGTCGTAAACGGCGAACGAAAGTTCGCCTTCGCCGACCGGTAGCCGAAGTCCGGCCTCGGCGGATATGATATCCTCCACGTCCTGTTCGCCGGGCGACTGGGTGATCTGCAATGAGTAGAGGTCCGTGGCCTGCGGCGGCCGCGCGCCGGTCGTCACGTTCGCATAGACGGCGCCGCCACGCTCAAAGCGGCGTATCGCATTCGCCCTGCCCGTGACGGCCGAGAACGCATCCTCCCGGTCGGCTGGGCGGAGAAAGCGCCCGAAGCCGCCCTCGGGGGCGTGATTGTCGTATTCGTAGTGTACGCGTTCGCTGCGGGCGCCGAGCGTGATCGACCAGAGATTGGCCGGGCGCCAAGTCGCCTGCAGGTAGGCGGCGCGCGTAAAGGCCTCGACGTCGTAATCGTAATGAACGCCTTGCGGAAACGTGCCGACACTGGCGATGGCCTGTGTTTCGCGCAGGCTCATCGCGCTGAGGTCCAGATCGACCCCCGCGAGCAGGCGCCATTGCGGCCCGAGCGCCAGCGCGAACGAAGTCTGCACGCCCCCGCCTGACTGGACGGTTTGCTCCAAAGCCTTCGACGGAAAGAAATGCAGCAATAGATCGGTGTCGATATGGCGCGCGAACGGTGTAACGAGGATGTCGAGATCGCCGAAGCGTCGCGAGACGGCGCCCGACATGCGCACCACGCGACTATCGCGGAAGGCTTCGGGATTGAGATTGGCGCGGGCGAGGCTCCCATTATCGTAGGCTGAAGGGCCGACGGCGAAGCCTGCAGTCTCCTGCTCAAGATTGGAGGCGGACACGCGGAGCCGCATATCCCAGGCCGCGACCTCGCTATCCCATCCGAGCAGAAGCTTCTGCAGGCCAAGTCCAGCTTGATCGCGCCAGCCGTTCTCGTGCGTCAGCGCCAGGCCGCCCATCCAGCCCCCGCCGCGCAGGCGCGCAACGGCCCGCATACGGCCGAAACTTCCCGCTTCAGCTTCCCATCGCCGGTCGCGCTCGGCGGCGGCAGGAGTGATCACGTTGACGACGCCATGCACGGCATTGGACCCGTGCACGCTTGCGCCGGGCCCACGCATCACCTCGATACGCTGCGCAAACTCCAGATTCGTTTCATAAAGCTGGTTGATATTGGCGAAAGGCGCCGCGCGCACGGGAACGCCATCTTCTAGCACCAGGAATGATCCGGCGCCCTGCCCGCCGTTGAGAATTGGCGAACGAATGGCGGGAAGGTTCTCGACGCCCGAACCGCGGTGATAATTCACGCCCGGCAATCGATTGAGCGCCTCGACAGGGTGATGAGCGCCGACACGCTGCAATTCGTCGGCTTCCATGACGGCGATGGAGCTGCCCTCATGGTCGAGCCGTTGCGGGCGCCGTTCGGCAGTGACAACCAGATCGTCGGCGGCGGCGATGTTTGCAGTGAACGTCGTGCAAAACAGGGCCAGCGCAGATGCGGTGCGTCTCAAGACCGGTGCTCCGCAAGCTTCCATGGTGCAGGCATGCCGAGAAGTGGAACCAGCCATAGTGGAAAAATCTGCCTTACGCGCCTTGTCTTTCTTGCCACCGTCGCCTTCCTAGGCGATCGCGCGCCGGCCATGGCTCGAGGCTCCGGCGCGCGGACGATCATATTCACCCCTTTCTGGCACGGGCCGCCTTCCCGATCATCATTGCAGCGATCGTAGGCACGGACCTTGGTCGCCCTTAGAGGTCGCCCCAATATGCGAGCGCGGCGCGGGCGAGCGGCTCACCCTGCTCCTGCACGAAGTGACCCACCCCTTCCATCTCCAGCGGCGGCGGACAGTTGCGAATGGACTCGCGCATCTTGTCCATGACCGGCTTGCCAAGCACCGGGTCGGCCAGTCCCACACCCATGAAGCTTTGACCGTCGAACTTGGTGGACCACCATTCGCGGGCGGCGCGCCCGATGGCCATCACCGCTTCATCGGCGCATTCCGAGGCGATCGGCACGAGCTGCGGGAAGCGGCGCACGCCCGCTTTGTATCGAGCATCCGGAAACGGCGCGTCATACGCCGCCGCCTCGGCGTCGCTGATTTCAGGATTGGCGCGCTGCAGCAAGGCGCCGACCGGCAAATCATCGGTGCTGGCGCAATAGGCGCGCCAGGCCAGAAATCCCGGCGTCGGCTGCGCGCCGACCGGAAAGCCTGTGTTCATGATCAGCAAGCGCGCCACGCGTTCGGGCATGTCGACCGGAATCGTCAGGCCAAGCAGTCCGCCCCAATCCTGCACCACGAGGGTCAGGTTTCTGAGGCCCAGGCGCTCGATAAAGCGAAGCAGGACGTCGCGGTGGAACTTGAACGTGTAGACCTCGTCGTCCACCGGCTTGTCGGAGCGGCCAAACCCCAAGAAATCCGGCGCTACGACACGCGCCCCGCTCTCCAGGAACACTGGGGCCATTTTCCGGTAGAGGTAGGCCCAACTGGGTTCGCCATGCAGGCACAAGAAGGTATGATGCGCATCGCGCGGCCCCTCATCGATGTAGTGCATGCGCAGGCCTTCGTAGCCGGGCAGATCGTCGATGTAGCGCGGCGCGTAGCTCCATCCCGGCAGAGCCTGAAACCGCTCTTCCGGCGTGCGCAATGCTGCAATCGCGGCCATCTTCTCCTCCTCGCTCGCGCAGCTGTGTCGCGCCCGCGGCCCCACCGCGCAAGTGGACGCAACGGCGCCCCTTGACGATGCGTCGGATCGCCTCGACCGTGCCGACGGCGTTTGTGCGGAGGGGAGAGCGCCATGTCTCGCAAATGGATCGCGCTCGGCGTGGCCGCGGCCATCATCTTCAGCGCAGGTCTGACCGCCTATGGCGCCACGCACTGGGATTGGTTCGGCCGCACGCGCGGCGCCGGCGACATCGAGGGCGCAGCGCTCCCCCAGAGCGCGATCGCAGCGCGCACGGCGGCGGTCGCTGCGGGCGCAGAGGCGCTCGGGGTTTCCGGCGACGATCACATCCTGTTCGGCGATCTGCACGTCCACACCACCTATTCCACCGACGCCTTCATCTGGTCTCTCCCCATCTTCGGCGGCGAAGGGGTCTATCCGCTGGCCGACGCCTGCGACTTTGCACGCTACTGCTCGCAACGGGATTTCTGGGCCATCACCGATCACGCCGAGGCCGTCACACCCACGCGTTGGGCCCAGACGCGTGAATCGATCCGGCAATGCAACGCAGTGGCCGCCGGCGGCGCGGCGCCCGACACAGTGGCGTTCGTGGGGTTCGAGTGGACGCAAGTTGGCCGTACGCCCACGGACCACTACGGGCACAAGAACGTCATTTTCCCTGGATTGCAGGACGAGGGCATCGCCCAACGCGCGATCGCGGCCGCCGGCGTGGCGACGCAAACGCTGCGCGGCTCGCCCATCGCCATCAACCAATGGCTGCCGTTCCTCGATTGGCGCAATCGGCAGGACTATTTCGACCTGCAACACTATCTGCGCGAGACGCGCGATGTGCCTGAATGCAGCCCGGACACGCCATCCAGCCAGTTGCCAGCTAATTGCTTCGAGTCCGCAGCCACGCCCGGTGAACTGGTCGAACGCCTCGACTCGCAAGGGCTGGAGTACCTGCTCATTCCGCACGGGACCTCGTGGGGCTTCTACACCCCGCCCGGCACCACCTTCGACAAGCAGCTGGAAGCCGCACAGCGTCCGGAACGGCAAACGCTTATCGAGATCATGTCAGGGCATGGCAATTCCGAAGAATTCCGGCCGTGGCGCGAGGTTGAACTCTCGGCTGACGGCCTGCGCGCGGCGTGCCCGGCGCCTAGTCCCAGCTACGAGCCGGCATGCTGGCGCGCCGGCGAGATCATCCGCGAGCGCTGCGCGGCCAGCGGCGAGAGCGCCGCGGTGTGCGATGCGCGTGCGGGGGAAACGCGTGAGCGAGCGGCCAATCTGGGCGTTGCGTACCACCTCCTCATTGACGGCGAAGAACCGCAGGACTGGCTTGAATCGGGCCAGTGCCGCGATTGCTTCGTGCCGCCGTTTGCGCATCGTCCGCGCACCAGCGTGCAATATGGCCTGGCCATCACGAACTTCGACAATCCCGACCAGTGGCGACGCTTCCGTTGGGGTTTTGTCGGGTCCTCGGACAACCACCGCGCGCGGCCCGGCACCGGCTACAAGCCCATCGAGCGGCTCCGTCATACCGAAACGGCAGGCGCCAACAGCGATGAATGGCGCACACGTATCCTCGGCCCATCCTTGCCGCCGAGCGCCAGCCCGAACGAGATCACGCAGGAGGAATTGCTGCAGCGCGCCGGCTTCCAGCTGACGGAAGCTGAACGCCAAGCCAGCTTCTTCACCACGGGCGCGCTCGCCGCCGTGCACAGCCGCGCGCGGACGCGCGACGAGATCTACGCCGCGCTGGAGCGGCGCGAGGTTTACGCTACGAGCGGGCCGCGCATTCTGCTGTGGTTCGACCTGATCAATGCCCCTGCAGGCCAGGCGCCCATGGGCGCTGAGGTGACCATGAACGCAGCGCCCCACTTTCGCGTGCGAGCTGCTGGCGACTTTCGTCAGGCGCCGGGCTGTCCGGAGTTCACCGCGCAGGGGCTCTCGGCGGATCGACTGCGCAATCTGTGTGGCGGCGAATGCTACAATCCCACCAATGAGCGCCTGCGCATCACCCGCATCGAAGTCGTGCGCATCCGCCCGCAGATCGCGCCGGGCGAGGACGTCGCCACACTGATCGAAGATGTTTGGCGCAGCTTCCCGTGCGACGATCTCGGTCAAGGCTGCGTGGTCGAGTTCAGCGATCCCGATTTCGTCCGCGGCCGGCGCGATACGGTCTATTACGTACGCGCGATCCAGGAGCCGACGCCGCGCGTCAACGGCGCCAATCTGCGCCCGACGCGCGACGCGGATGGCCGCACGACCGCCGTCGATCCATGCTGGGGCGACTATCGGACACCCCGCAACGACAATTGCATCAGCGACGTGGAGGAACGCGCGTGGGCTTCGCCGATCTACCTGAACGCGCCGCAGCGGCGCTGAAGCGCCCCGACACCTATTATATGGCGGGCGGCATTGTCGGCATCGCGCTTGCACTGCTGGGCGCGGTCGGCGCGCCGCGCCTTGAACTCGTCGGCCAACCCGCCGCGGTCGTGAATGGGGTGCCGATTCCGCGCGAGGCGCTGGCGCGTGCAGTTTTGGCGCTCGAAAACGACAGCCGCAATCCCGTGACGCAAGAGCGCGAGGCTGCGGTGCTGGAGCGGCTGATCGAGGAAGAGCTGCTGGTGCAGCACGGTGTTGAGTTGGGTTTGGCGGCGACAGATTTCGCCGCGCGGCGCGCCCTGGTGCAGTCGGTGCTGGAGCTTGCCGTCGCCGAACGAGCCGGCGCTGGGCCGAGCGAGGACGAACTGCGCCAGTTCTATCGCGAGAATGCCGGCTTCTTTGCCCCGGCGCCGCGCTTCTCGGCCAGCGTCGTGTTTCTCGCCGGCGATCCCGATCGTGCGCGTGTCGACGACGTGCGCGCTGCGCTGATGCGGGGCGCCGATGCAGGGGCGTTGGGCGATGCTATGGCGATCGAGATGCCGCGTAGCGCGTTGCCGGAGGCCGAATGGCGCCGCCTGATTGGCGCCGATGCTGCACGCGCCGCCGCTTCGCTGGCGCCTGGGGACGTCTCGGAGCCCATCGCTGTCAGCGGGGGCGTGATGATCGCGCGCGTCAATGGCTTCGCCGCCGCGCCGCCGCCGGCCTACGAAGAGGTTGCCGATCACGTGCGCGCCGAATGGGACCGCCGCGCCGATGAGGCGGCCGCGCGTGCTTATCTGGAGCGGCTGAAGCGGCAGGCGCGCATCCAACGGCGCACCGCTTCGGCCGAAACGACATGATGCGGTGGCTGGTTGCGGCGCTGATGGCTGGCGCTTTCTTGCTCGGCGACGCCGCCGCACACACGCGCTCGCAATCGCAATCGCGATGGAGTCTCGACGGCAATCGTGTCAGCGTCCGTGTCGAAGCCGATGCACTGGATGTAACCCGGCTTTATGCGTACGGCAGCGATGCGCCGCTGGAGGCCGTGTTTGCCGAGGAAGTGGCCGGCGCTTTCATCGTGCACACCGGCGGCGAGGCCTGCACCGCCAACGCCCCGCCGCAGGCAAACATAGCGCCAGGCGGACGCATCGTCGCCGACTGGTCGTTCACCTGCCCGCGCGACGCCTTGGACGCTGCGGCGATCGAGATTCAAAGCCGGCTTTTTATCAGCGTCGCGCCCTCACACCTCCATTTCGCCGCGGTGCGCGACGCCG
>CAZHWA010000099.1:0-6957 GCA_964536175.1 uncultured Terricaulis sp.
GGGCGCGCGCAACGGCCTCATCCTCACCGTTCTGCTGGGCGCGCTTTTCACTTGGGTGCAGTTTGGCGTCGAATATCCCGAGGCCGGGTTCGCCTTCGGCAATCAGGGCGATGTGACGAATGCGACGATCTACGGCGCGTCCTTCTTCATGGCGACGGGCTTCCACGGCGTGCACGTGATCATCGGCACGATCTTCCTGGCCATCTGCCTGTTGCGTCTACTGGCCGGCCAGTTCACGCCGCAGAAGCATTTCGGCCTCGAGGCGGCGGCCTGGTACTGGCACTTCGTCGACGTGGTGTGGCTGTTCCTGTTCACCTTCGTCTACGTCATGCCGTACATCACAATGCAGAACTAGCGCCTGGCGCATGGCGAATGGCGGATGGATGAAGGGGCGAGCGGGGCGATGGAAGATCAACCGCCAGTCGCCACCCGCCAGTCGCCTTTTATCACGGGCCTGCGCATGCGTTGCCCGCAATGCGGCGTCGGGGAAGTGTTCAGCGGCTATTTGCGCTTCCGCGACCGCTGTCGGGCCTGCGGCGCCGACTTCAGGGTCGCGGATTCGGGCGACGGCCCGGCAGTGTTCGTGATCCTGTTCGTCGGCGCGTTGGTTGCGCCACTCTTGTTCATTCTGCAGTTCGGACTGGATTTGCCGGGCTGGCTGGCGCTGGCGCTGACCATGCTGGCCGCGATCGTCCTTTCGCTCGCTCTGTTGCCGGCCTTCAAGTCCGTGCTGTTTGCGCTGCAGTGGCGCCACAAAGCCGGTGAAGCCAGGCACGAGGACATCGAGTGATCGCTTTTCGGCCGCTGCCGATGATGACGGTGCTGACCGTGCTCGCGCTCGCCGTTCTGGTCTGGCTCGGCCGCTGGCAATGGGAGAGATACGAGGAAAAGAGCGCCGCGGCCGAAGAGCCGATCGCGGAGATGACCGTCGCCAGCTATCAGGCGATCGCGAGCGGCATTCAATTCATGTACGGCGTCCGCCCCGACACCCGCGAGCAGGGTTGGCGCGTGTTTGCGCCGGTTCAATATGGCGACATGACGGTTTTCATCGACGCGGACTTCATTCCCGAACTGTCGCCGCCCGATGCAGACGAAGTGCGCATGCCTGCGGCGTTGCGGCTGGGCGCGCCGATCAGCGGGGCCTCGATCCGCCCCGAGCCGCCGGCGCCGTTGACGCGGCCGCCGGACTTGCTGCGGCGGCTGTGGTTCGCCGCCGACCTCGACGCCATGGGCCGTAATGCCGGGCTGGAGAACGTGGCCGATTATTATATCGCCGCCGCTTATGTCGGCGCCGATGGGCGCGCGACGCCCAATCCCTTTGCGCTTGCGCCGGGCGCGGACGTGCTGCCGCCGGCGCGGCATCTGGGCTATGCGCTTACCTGGTACGGCTTGGCTTTGGCGCTCGTGGCGATCTTCTTCGCATATCACGCCAGCGTGGGGCGCCTGCGCTTGCGCGCACGGCGGACCGACGCGTGACGGGCGAACTCGAACTGGTACGCCTGCCGAACGGCGTTCGCATCGCGCTCGACCCGATGCCGGGGCTGGCGACGGCGGCGCTGGGCGTCTGGCAACGCGTCGGCGCGCGCTGGGAGCCGGCCGACCTCAATGGCGTGGCGCATCTGTTCGAGCACATGGCGTTCAAGGGCGCAGGGGCACGCGATGCGCGCCAATTCGCCGAAGCGATCGAAAATGTCGGCGGCGTGATGAACGCCGCCACCAGCTACGAACGCACCGCTTATTACGCGCGCGTGTTGGGCGAGCACGCCCCGTTCGCGCTTGAGCTCATCGCCGACATCCTGTTTGCGCCGCACTGGTCGCCGCAGGATCTGGAGAAAGAGAAGGGCGTTGTCTCTCAGGAACGCGGCGAGGCCTACGACGTGCCGGACGACCGCGTCTTTGAACTGCACCAGGCGGCGCTCTATCCAAATCAACCCTTGGGACGGCCGATCCTGGGCACGGAAGACTCGTTGGCGAACGTAAGCGTGGAGACGCTCGCGGCCTTTCGCGACGCCCACATGACGCCCGAGCGGGTCGTGCTCAGCATCGCCGGCGCCTTCGAGCGCGATGCCTTTCTCGCCGCTGCAGAGGAGCGCTTCGGCGCGCTCGCGGCAAAGCCAGTGCAGGCCTGCGCGCCGGCACGCGCCCATCCGGGCCGCGTCGCCGAAACGCGCAAGCTGGAGCAGTCGCATCTGGTGATGTCCTGGCCTTCGCCATCGGCGGGCAGCGACGCCGTGCTCGCCGCCCGTCTGCTGGCGGAGATTTTCGGCGGCGGCATGTCCTCGCGCCTGTTTCAGGAGGTGCGCGAAGCGCGCGGCCTTGTCTATGCGATCGACGCGCATGTGGACACGTTGGAGGATGACGGCCGGCTCGGCGTCTATGCCGGCTGCGCCCCCAAACACGCGCAGGAAGTTGCGGCGCTGGTGCGCGAACAGCTGGCGCTGCTGGCGGACCAGGGCCCGACGCAGCCAGAACTCGTGCGCGCCAAAGCCGTGGCGCGGGCGCAAATGCTGATGGGCCTGGAAATGCCGAGCGCCCGGGCCGAGGCGCGCGTGGGCCAAGTGCTGCTGCGCGATCGGCTCATCTCCTTCGATGAAATTCGCGCAAAGATCGAAGCCGTAACGGCGGACGAAATCCAGGCGCTGGCGCGACGGGCGCTGGAAGGGACGGACTGCGTGGCCGCCATCGGCCCCGCCTCGGGGCATGGCGCTCTGGCCGCGTTTGAGGCACACTCCTGACGTCATGGCGTTGATGCGGAAGGACAACGAAGGCGCGAGGCGGATCGACGGCGAGGGCGTTTATCTGCGTCAGCCGGAGCTTCGCGACTACCAGGAATGGTCAAGCTTGCGCGACGCCAGCCGCGCTTATCTGACCCCTTGGGAGCCAACCTGGGCGCAGGATGAAACCTCGCGCGGTTCGTATCGCTACAAGTTGCGCCGCTACGCAGAAGACGCCCGCGACGACAAGGCTTATGCGCTGTTCGTTTTTCGCGAAGAGGACGAAGCGCTGATCGGCGGCGTCACGATTTCGAACATCCGGCGCGGCGTCGCGCAAATGGGCTCGCTCGGCTATTGGGCCGGCGAGAAATACGCCGGCCGCGGCTATACCACGGCGGCCGTGCGCGCGGTCGTGCGCTATGCGTTCGAAGACCTCGACCTGCACCGCGTCGAAGCGGCTTGCCAACCCGACAACATCGCCTCGCGCCGCGTGCTGGAGAAGGCCGGCTTCACGCAGGAAGGCGCCGCACGCGCGTACCTGAAAATCAACGGCGCCTGGCGCGATCATCTGCTGTTCGGAATAACGAGTAGTCAGTAGTCAGCGGTCAGTAGTGAGCAATGAGCAGCCGGCGGCTCGAGAACGCCGACGCCAGTCCTCCTGACTACTCACTACTGACGACTGAACCAGCTAGGCGCTGCCGATATCGCCCATCAGTTGCGAGGGATCGAGGCCCAGAGTCCTGATCGCGCGCGCCCATTTGTCTTCGTGGCTGTCGCCGAAGACGATTGCATCGTCGGCGTCGACCACAAGCCAGGCGTTATGCTTGAGTTCGTCTTCGAGTTGGCCTGCGCCCCAGCCGGCGCAGCCTAGCGCTAATACAAAACGCTCGGGCGGGTTTTCCTTGGCCACCGCTTCGAGCACGTCGCGCGTGGCGGTGAGACGGATGCCGGGGCCGACGGTCTGGGTCACGTCACCAGCGGCGAAATCTTCAGAATGCAGCACGTACCCGCGATCGGGCCGCACCGGCCCGCCGTCGAGCACGAGGCGATCGCCGACCGCTTCGTCGAGCGTGAGGCCAAGATGATCCAGCACGTCGCTGAGCGTGATCTCTTCGCGCGGCTTGTTGAGCACGATGCCCATGGCGTGTTCCTCGTCGTGCGTGCACAAGACGATCACGGTGCGGTCGAACCGGGGATCGCCGATCCCCGGCATCGCCACCAGAAGCTTGCCTGCGAGGGTCTCCGCCATGGGCCCATGCTCCCCCGCCGCCGCGCCCGGCGCAAGAGGGCCCCGCACTTGGCGAGCCGCTCGACGCGGCGCTTTGCTTGGCGCGGCGCAGGCTCTAGATCGTTCGGACGAAGAAGGAGAGGGACATGATCAAGGTTGGCGACAAGCTTCCGGACGTCCAGTTCAACGTGCCCACCAAAGAGGGGCTTAAGCAGATGCGCACCGACGAGGTGTTCGGCGGCAAGACCGTCGCCCTGTTCGCCGTGCCGGGAGCGTTCACGCCAACCTGCTCTGCGCGCCATCTGCCAAGTTTCCGCGACGCGGCCGGCGACCTTAAAGCCAAGGGCGTCGACCTCATCGCCTGCACCGCGGTCAACGACCATTTCGTTATGGGCGCATGGGCCAAGGACCAGAATTGCGCCGACGATATCACCATGCTCGCGGATGGCTCGGGGGAGTTCGCGCGGGCGCTGGGGCTCGACGCCGATTTCTCCAAGTTCGGCATGGGGCCGCGCTCCAAACGCTATTCAATGCTCGTCAAGGATGGCGTGGTAGACAAGCTCAACGTTGAAGAGGCTGGTGAATACAAGGTTTCCAGCGCCGAGCACCTGCTGGGCCAATTAACCTGAGCGCAACTTCCTGCAGAGCCGCAGAAGCGGCGGGGGACAAAGATGGACATCGTCGTCGTCATTCTTGCGCTGATGGCGCTGGTGCTCGCCTTCAGCTCGATCAAGATTGTGCCGCAAGGCCGCCAGTTCACAGCCGAACGGTTCGGACGCTATCTGCGCACGCTGCAGCCGGGCATCTCGTTCCTGATTCCGTTCGTCGACCGCATCGGCCGGCGCATGTCGATGATGGAAACGGTGCTGGACGTGCCCCAGCAGGACGTGATCACCCGCGACAACGCGGTCGTATCTGTCGACGCGGTGGTGTTCATCCAGGTCGTCGATGCGGCGATGGCGGCTTACGAAGTTGAGAATTTGCGGGTGGCCATCCAGAATCTGTGCATGACCAACATCCGCACCGTGGTCGGTTCGATGGACCTCGATGAAGTTCTATCGCAGCGCGATGCGATCAACGCGCGCCTCCTGGAAGTGGTGGACTCGGCCACGGCGGCGTGGGGCACCAAAGTGCTGCGCGTCGAGATCAAGGATCTGACCCCGCCCGCCGACCTGACTCAGGCGATGGCGCGGCAGATGAAAGCCGAGCGCGAACGGCGCGCGCAGATCCTCGAATCCGAAGGTGACTAAGCGGCGTCGATGTTGTGCGCCGAAGGGGCCAAGCAGGCGGCGATCCTCGGAGCCGAAGGCCGGCGCGAAGCCGCCTTCCGCGACGCCGAAGCGCGCGAGCGCGAAGCGGAAGCGGAAGCCAAGGCCACCGATATGGTCAGTCAGGCGATCGCCAAGGGCGACGTCAACGCCATCCGCTACTTCCTCGGCCTCAAATACGTGGAGGCGTTCGGCGAACTGGCGACCTCGAATCAGCAGCGCACGGTCATCGTGCCGACCGATCTGGCCGGCATCGCCGGACTGGTCGAGGGTTTGCGCGCGCTCAACGCGCAGGCCGAAGGCGGAATGCCTCCGCGCACGGCCGTGCCGCCAACGCGCTGAGGCGGAGAGTCGGTAGTCCGCAGCCCGACAATGCGCGGCGCCAATTTCCCGCGCGTTACGGACTACTGACTACGGACCGCTGGCTTGCTACATTCGGTTCATGGACACGCTGCTTTTCCTGCTCAACGAGCTGGGACCACTGCACTGGCTGGTGCTGGGGCTGGTGCTGTTGATCGTCGAGATGAGCACCGGCACGACCTATCTTCTATGGCCCGCAGTCGCCGCCTTCATCACCGCGGTTATTGCGCTGATCCTGCCGACCAACTGGATCGCCGAAGTGGCGCTGTTTGCCGTGATGATCATCGCGCTCACCTATTTCGGTCATCCGCTGGTGAAGCGCTGGCGCAACGATCACGCCGCATCGGGCCTCAACCAACGAAACCTCGCCATGATCGGCAAGCGCGGCGTGGTGACCACGTTCGCCAACGGCGTGGGCTCGGTGAAGATCGCCGATACGATCTGGCGCGCGGTCAGCGATGAAGCGCTTGAAGCGGGACAGAGCGTCGAGGTTGCGAGCGTCGACGGCGTTACGCTCAAAGTCATCCGCGTCTGAGCTGGAGCGCCACGCGCCGCCGCCTTCGACAGGCTCAGGCTGACGCTGGCTGCAGTGCTGAGGTCAATCCGGAGGCTTTACGGCCGCAAATTGGCCGCGCATCGGACGCGGCGATACTCGAACGCAATCGCATCGCTCCCATCGAGCTTCGAGATCGTTGCCGTTAGCCGGTTGCCTTCGCGGGCATAGCTGATGCGCTGCGGGTAATCGTGCGCGGCGTTCTCGAAGATCACGAGATGGTCCGGGGCCCAATCCAGAACTATTGCCCCGGTATAGGTGAATCGCACGCCAGCGCCGCCTCCCGGCATGGCGATGAACGCTGGCGTCCCATCGATCATTTCGATGCGCATCGCTTCCCAGCCCTGCGTCGCGCCATCAGGCTGCGCGTAGGAATAGCCGATCATGGCCGGCATGGGCGGCGCGCTCCACACCTCCGTAATTGCCGGCCCGGAGTCCGTCGTGCGCCAGCAGCCCTTGAGCCAGTGCAAATCCTCAAGCGTCTGTCCGTGCGCGGCGGGCGCGAGGAGGAGGACGGCCAGGACGAGCAGCGTGCGCATTTGCCAACGCTGCGCTGTCGCGGGCCGTGACGCAACCCCCTCTCCCTTGCGGAGAGGGGGCAGGGGGTGAGGGGCGTAAAGCTGTCGCGCTCTCACAGACAAAAACCGCGACTCGCCTGTTCGCCCCTCACCCCGCCGCTGCGCGGCGACCCTCTCCGCAAGGGAGAGGGTGGGCTTCAGCGCTACTCCCGCAACGTGTTGATCGCAGCGCGCGCGAGTTCGTCGGCGCGATTGTTCATGACGTCGTCGGCGTGGCCCTTGACCCATTTCCATTCGACCTGATGCCGCGACGCGG
>CAZHWA010000100.1:0-6954 GCA_964536175.1 uncultured Terricaulis sp.
CTCGGACGTTGCGGCCGCAGCAAGCCTTGCCGCCATCGCCATCGGCACGGAAACGGACGGCTCGATCACCTGCCCCTCGTCCGTCACCGGCCTTGTGGGCATCAAGCCGACCGTTGGGCTCGTCTCGCGTACGTACATCGTCCCGATCAGCCACACCCAGGACACGGCCGGGCCGATGGGCCGCACGGTCGCCGACGTTGCAGCAGTGCTTACGGTTATCGCCGGCGGCGACCCCAACGATCCGGCGACCGCCGAAGCGGACGCGCGCCGCGTGGACTACGTCGCGGCGCTGGACGCCAACGCGCTGCAAGGCCGGCGCATCGGCGTGGTGCGCTTCATGGCCGGCTTTAGCCCGCCAGTCGACGCCCTGTTCGAGCAGGCGCTCGCCGAACTCCGGGCAGCCGGCGCCGAGATCGTTGAGATCACCGAGCGACCCGCGTCGATGGACGGGCTTGGGCGCGACGAGCTTACCATCCTGCTTGCGGAGCTGCGCAGCGATCTCAACGCCTATCTCGCAACTACGCCCGAAGCCGTGCGCACGCGCACCCTCGCCGACATCATCGCCTTCAACAGTCAGACGCCGGCGGAGACCGCCCTGTTCGGGCAGGACCTGTTCGAACAGGCCGAGGCCACGCAAGGGGTCGAGGATCCCGCCTATCGCGTTGCGCATGCACGCGCCGGCGCCGCCGCCCGCGCGGCGATCGACGAGATGATGGCCGCACACGCTGTCGATGCGCTGGCCGCACCCTCGCTGGCGCCGGCTTGGACCACCGACATCGTCAACGGAGATCATTATGTTGGCGGCGGCGCCAGCCAGCTTCCGGCCGTTTCAGGCTATCCGCACATCACCGTGCCTATGGGCCTCGTCGGTGGCCTGCCGGTTGGCCTCTCGCTGTTCGCGGAGGCGTGGTCGGAGGCCAAATTGTTGGCCTTTGCGTATGCCTATGAGCAGCGCGCACAGGCGCGCACGCCGCCGCGCTATGTTGACACCGTCTCCACCGAAGAGAGCTTTGCCCGCGCTTTGGGGCCGCATCGCCGCGCTGACGACCGGTCGCCGGCGCCGGCTCAATGACAATGTTGCGAGGGCGACGCTGAGCGCACGCGCGACCGGAACTGACCGCATGCAGACCGGTTTAGCCGCCGGAGCTGGAATGATGTTCGACGCAGGCCCTTTACCGCATGAACCGATCGAACCATGGCGTTCGTTCAAGCAGAAGCTCGATCGCAAAGCTGTATTCCACGACCGCCTGAAGGCGCTCGGCGCGTTCACCGGCATCGCCATCGGCGCTGTCGCCGGTTTTGAGATGGTAATTGGGGGCGGTTTCGACTTCATGACCCCGGCGCCCCATGTGCGGGAGGTCGCGCCATCGCGCTATGTGACTGTGCATCAAACGCCATGGTCGCCCGAGCCGCAGATCGTGCCGCTCGCCTCAACCGAACCATTGTTCGCAGCGATGGAGATCGAGCGGCCTGCCGATCGTCTTGCCGGGGGCTATGACGACGCCACCGCACCGACCGCCGAGGCCGCCTTTCCCGACGTGAATGAGGAAGCAATCCGCGCGCAGATCGATGCGCTGTACGCAGGCGGCGCAGGCCCCGATTATATCGAAGCCTCGATCATCTACGAGGATGCGCCGGCCATAGACGAGCCCAAGGCAGCGCCTCACGGCGAAGCGGACCCGTACGCCGAAGCCGAAGCGATGGTCGCGCAGGCGCTGGACGGCTACGATATCGCCAGCGACTCTGACGTGAACGGCACCGCTACCGCTTTCTGAATCGCATCACCTTGGTGAGAAAGGCAAGCTCGGTTTCTTCCAGCTCCAGCCCCGATTCTGTAAACAGCGCCGGGAAATCTTCCTGGAGGTAAGACCCGAAATACGGTTCGTGAAAGCCGACCGGAAAGTACTCCAGCATGCGATCGAGATCGGGCGTCTCACCCGTCTGGATCGAATCGGCCATCACGAAAACGCCGCCCGGCTTCAGCATGCGCGCGATCTCGCGCGCCGCGTCGCGCCGCACCCGTGGCGGGAGTTCGTGAAAGAGATAAACGCGGGTCGCCGCGTCCGCGCTCGCATCTTCGAATGGCGCCTGCTCGACAGCGCCATTGACAATCTCGACCTGCGGCCAGGCCTGCAAGCGCTTGCGCGCTTCATCGCAATAGGCGGGCGACAGATCGAGGCCCGTCGCCGGGATGCGCGGAAACGCCTCCAGCACCTGCGCCAGAAAGCGACCGTTTCCGCACGCCAGGTCGACCAGTCTTACGCGCCGCTGGTCCTTGCCTTTCAATGCCCGCGCGAGCGAGCCCAGCGCGATGCGACGCATCGCATCGGCCGCGCCGCCAAACAGGATTTCCACCTGTGTGTCGTAGAGCCGCGCGCTTTCTTCCGAGAGCCAGCCCCCGCTCTGATAGTGGAAGTTCTGCAGATAATAAGTCGGGTAGCGCCCGTCTTTCGCCAGCTCGCGCACTTCGGCGCCGGCGCGCTGCAGGCGGCGTGCATCGACGTGCGGCAGGTCGCGGAAGAAGCGGGCGGAGTTGCGCAACGTCGATAATGCGCGCGTGACGCGCAGATCCTTGGGCGCCGGATAGAGGCCTGCTTCGATGTTGGCACGGTCTTTTGCGAACAGATCGAGGAACGCGGCGCGAATGCGCAGCGGATCGCCTTCCGGCGATTGGGGCTGGAATTTGGGCTCGCCGGGCCGGTTGAACGGGCCGGTCAGGCGCCGCGCCAGCATGTACTGGCTCATGTACCAGGCCACGCGCGCGCCTTGCGCGGCGGCGTAGCGGGCCCGGCCGAGGTCTCGCATCAGTCCCATGGGCTTAGTATTGGCGCGCTTTGCGGCCGCGTCGAGACGACGATCTGACCTTCTTCGGCGGCTTTTCCAACGGCTCGGGCCAGCGCGTGATGCGCTTGATGAGGCCGGCCATCTTCAGCCGCCCCTCCGGACGCGTGCGGTTCTTCGCCGAGGCCTGGGCGATGTGCACTGTTTCGGGATCGCCCGAAACGAGCGGATGCCACCAATACAGATCGCGCCCCTCGCTCACCAGCCGATACGCACATGTGCGCGGCAGCCATTCGAGTTTGGACACGTTCTTCGGCGTGAGCTTGACGCAATCGGGCACATACCGCCTGCGTTCGGCGTAATTGCTGCACTGGCACTTGGCGGTGTCGAACAGCTTGCAGGAGACGTCAGTGAGGTGCAGCTGGCCGGTGTCGATGTCTTCAATACTAATGACACAGCACTTGCCGCAATTATCGCAAAGCGCCTCCCATTCGCGCTCGCTCATTTCGTGCAGCTTCTTCTTGCGCCAGTAGCCGGGCGCCAACGGCGTTGCGTCGGCGATGGCGTCTCGCTTGCGACGCGAGTGGCGATAGTCAAGAAGCGTTGTGGTATTGACCGCCGGCGCCTCGCCGGCAGGCGCCGCTTTCTGACCAGTTGGCGCAGGCGGGCGAGACGCCCGCGGTCCATACCTCATCGCTCCAGCGCTCCGACAAGCTCGATATGCGGACTCCAGCGGAACTGGTCGACCGGGGTCACGCGCGTGACGGCAAAGCCGTGCTCGACCAGCACTTTGAGATCGCGCGCGAAGCTGGCTGGGTCGCAGGAGACATAGGCGAGCTTGCGAATCGGCGCGCGGGCGATCTGCTCGGCCTGCAACCGCGCGCCTGAGCGCGGCGGATCGATTACGGCGCCGTCGAACCTCTTCATTTCCAGACTGGACAGCGGCGTGCGCAGCAAATCGCGGCGTAGCACGCGCACCTGCCTGAGCGCGCCGGCCGCGCCGTCGGCCGCCGTTTTCAACGCCGCAAGCATATCTTCGTCTGCCTCCACTGCGAGCACCTCGGCCCTCTCCGCCAAGCGTAAGGCAAATGTGCCGATGCCGGAAAAGAGGTCGACGATTCGGGCCGCCCCGGACAACGCTTCGAGCGTGAGGCGCGCCAGCGCGGCTTCGCCGTCCGCCGTCGCCTGCAGGAAGGCGCCGGGCGGCGGTGTAACGCTCGCGCGGCCCATGCGCAGCGTTGGCGTGGCGCGGGTGACGATCGGCTCGCTGCCGATGGAGAGCCGCGCCAGGTCCAGCCGATACGCAAGTGCGCTCAAGCGTTCGCGCGTTGCCGCGCACATGGCATCGGCGCCGGCGGCGCCTTCAACGGCGACATCGACGCCGGCATCGGTCAGCAAGCAGCGCAGCGTGACTTCGCCGCGGGGCGGCAATATCGCGTCGGCCAACGGGGCGAGGCGGGTAATTGCAGCCTCCAGCTTCGGCGCCAGCGCGGGACATTGCACGATCGGAGTGAGGCGAGCGCCGCCTCGCTCCATGAAACCGAGCCGCACCTGCCTGCCTTGTCGGGCGGCGTGAAGTCCGACCCGCCGACGCCCCTCGCTCCAGGCCGGGATCACCGGATCGACCTCAACCGCGCCAAATCCGCGCCGCGCCAGCGTAGCGCGCACCTGTTCGCGCTTCCAGGCGAGGGTGGCGTCCTCACGCCAGTGCTGGAGCTGGCAGCCGCCACAGCGGCCGAAATGGCTGCACCTCGGCGGTTGCCGCTCCGGGCTGGGTTCCAGCAGCTCGAGGACGTCGGCGCGATGGCCCGTCACCCGCGCCCGGATGGTCTCGCCCGGCAGGGCAAAGGGCGCGTAAAGCGGGCCATCCGGCCCGTTGGCGGTTGCGTCCCCGCGTGCGCCCATCGCCTCGATGGCGAGAACTCGCTCCTGCGGCGCAGGGCGCGGCTGGCTTGCGCCAGTGAGGGCCGGTCGGGCCCGGGAAAGGCGGTTTTGACGCTTCATCTGCCGTTCAGACGCGCTCTGCTTTAACTTGCGGCCAAGGTTTGAGGAGCGCACCCATGCGAAGAGCCGCTTTCGTCGCCGCGTCCGCGCTGGCCGCCGCCCTGATGGGCGCGCAACCGGCCGCAGCGCAACAATATCGCACTTACCATGACGCGCACGTGGCGAACCATCACCAGTGCCAGCAATCGCGGCAAGATCGCACAGTGGGCGGCGCCGTGCTCGGCGGCATTCTGGGCGCCGTAGTCGGCCATAACGCGGCCGGCAGCCGCGCCACGCGCGACGAAGGCCGCGTCCTTGGCGCGGTCGTCGGCGCGGTCGCCGGCGGCGCCATCGGGCGCAATACCGCCCGCTGCGAAGGCGTGCCGCAAGGCGCCTACGACCCGTATTACGGCCAGGCCTATCGCGATTATCGCGACGATGACCGCTACTATCGCGACGAAGATCTCTACGGCGGCCCCTACGACGACCGCTATTACGAAGACGATTACTACGGGCGCTACTAAAGCCCGACTTACCCCCCGTACGCAGTGACTCGCCCCGGCTTCGGCCGGGGCGATTTTTATCTGCGCGCGTGGATTAGAATTTCCAGATTCCCATCGCCGCCGCGGATCGGAGAGTCCGCTTGTGTGAGGACGCCAAAGTCTGCGAGGCCGTCGAGCCCGCCGATCGCGTCCTGTGCTGCAGCGCGGGCGGCGTCTTCCGGCAACACGCCGCCCCTGCCGGGCCCGGCTTCGAATTGCGGCTTTACCAGAACAATGAGGTCCGCGCGCTCGGCCGCCAGCGCAAGCGGCGTCGCCAACGCCTTGGCGGCGCCGATAAAGCTCACGTCGCAGACGATCAGCGTCGGGGCGTCGTCGATCTGTTCCCGCGTCAGCTTGCGCGCATCCACGCGTTCGAGGCTGACCACGCGCGGATCGCCACGCAGCGAGGCGTGCAATTGACCATGGCCGACATCGACGGCGTAAACCCGCGCCGCGCCGCGCGCGAGCAGCACCTGCGTAAAGCCGCCTGTGGAAGCGCCCACATCGAGGCAGATGCGGCCAGAAGGATCGACGCCAAACACATCCAGCGCATGCGCCAGCTTCACGCCGGCGCGCGACACCCATGGATGCGCAGGCGTAAACTCGATCGCCGCATCCTCGTCGATGAGTTCTGACGGTTTTTGCACGATCGCGCCATTCACGATGAGGCCGCCCGCTTCGATGGCCGCCCGCGCCTTGGCGCGGCTCTCGACGAGGCCGCGCGCCACCAGCAGCAAATCGGCGCGCATGTGGGACACGCCGCATCCTGTCGCGTGCGCCTGACGCCGAGGCAACCCCTTGCCCCGCCGCGCGCCGTGGGCGAGTGTTGCGCCGAGCTCAAATGGGGGGAACGCCATGCGGATTTCACGTCGCACATTGATGGCGAACGCAATCGCGCTGGGCGGGCTTGCCGGCGCATGTTCGCTGTCGGGCGCACGCACGCCGCAGGCCTCGTCGGAAACTAGCGACGCGCTGGGCGATCTGGACGCGATCGCCCTCGCCTCACGCATCCGCTCGCGCGACATTACCGCGCAGGAAGCGCTTGACGCTGCAATTGCGCGGGCCGAACGTGTGAACCCGCAACTCAACTTCATCGCGACAGCGGCATACGATTATGCGCGCGCGCGCCTTGGTCAGCGCCTAGCCGGGCCGTTTGCCGGCGTGCCGACTTTGATCAAAGACCTCATGCCGATGACCGGCGTTCCGACCAAGTTCGGCAGCCGAGCCTTCGCCAATTACGTGCCCACAGAACAACCGCCGTACATGGATGCGCTGCTCGCCGCTGGCCTGGCGCCGTTCGGCAAATCAACCACGCCCGAATTCGGTCTCACCGCGACGACCGAACCGCTGCTTGGCGGCGCCACGCGTAATCCGTGGGACACATCGCGCTCCAGCGGCGGCTCGTCGGGCGGCGCCGCCGTCGCTGTCGCTGCCCGCGTCGTGCCGGTCGCACACGCCAGCGATGGCGGCGGCTCAATACGCATACCCGCGTCGTGCAACGGGCTTGTAGGCCTTAAACCCTCGCGCGGTCGCAGCGTATCCGGCGGGCGGGCCGATTCCGGCATCGACATCTCGGTCAATGGCTGCGTCAGCCGCAGCGTGCGCGATACGGCCGCTTGGCTCGCGGCGACCGAGCAAACGGGCGACG